>CALKCG010000040.1 GCA_938082915.1 uncultured archaeon
TTAATCCTCTCCGTTAAGACCTTCGCTAAAATCCTGTTAACCCCATGGCCAAAACAGGAATGAACTACTACGTAGCGGTCAAACCCCTCTACTAGAAGAATTCTATCCGAAGGTATTACGGCGACTTTAAGCTGTTCTTTAAAAACCTTTAAGACATCTACAATAGGTGCCTTATCTACGTTGAATTTCCTGACAAGTTTAACCGCCAATTCTTCAACATCGCTTCTACTGAGTTGCTCAGCTATGTACCGTCTAAGCATGCCAACGGTTAATGCAACTTGATAACTCGTAGGTAAAACCTCTCCTTCCCATCCAGGTATGGCTGCCGTAAAATCGTCTGTAGGTCTAACATAGACTCTATCCCCCTCTATCACCTTGATTATCCATGGTCTACCTCTAAGGATGACTTTAACGCCAGGTTTTCCATATTCTGAGAAGAAGTCCTCCCCTAAATAAGCGATTTCCTCCCCATTCTCCAGATTGTAGACTGGAAACTTAAGCTCTTCAGGTATTGTGGACAGATGCCTATAGTAATAGGCTTTAGTCCTCCTACTGGAAGTTATGTGGCCATTCTGAAGTTTCAATAACCCAAGTCTATCCATGTATGTTAAAAGCCTCTTAAACGCTCGCTGGCTTAAACCTCTGTAGGGATAGCTTCGTCTGACAAGCATTAGCACATCTTCCTGCTTAATTCTGCCTCCGTTCTCTAACACTATACCTGCTATTTGATGCGCTAGAACGTCTAAAGCCCCACTATGAATTTTAACTTCTTCAAGTCTCCGCTTAATCGCAAGCGTTTGAATTGCCAAGCTTTCCAACAAGTCGTCTAAGCCAGCCGAAACTATGATGCCTCTAGAAGCTCTATCTAAACTGTGTCCACTTCTGCCAGTCCTCTGTATGAAGGCTGTTGCCTGTCTAGGGGAGAGGTATTGAATGGTTAAATTTATGTGTCCTACGTCTATTCCCAATTCTAAACTGCTTGTACATATCACGGCCGGTACTAATCCATGTTTAAGCAATGTTTCTGTACGTTCTCTAACCGTTTTAGAAAGTGAACTGTGATGCGTTGAGGTTTCAAACCCCATAAGTCTAAACCTGCTACTCAAATACTCAGCATACTCTCGACAGTTTGTGAAGACTAAAGTCGGCTTGTTTTTCTCTATAAGCTCAGCTATCAGCTTAATTCTTGCGGCAGTTTCAGGTTTTGTTTGAAGCTTCACGGCGAGTTCTAAATCTTCAGACGTTGGTTTAGGTGCTTCAACTTTGAATTCGTAAGGTTTGGGTGTTTCATCGATCACTACATTCATCGTTCTACTTGAACCCGAGAGAAACTTGACTGTAAGCTCAGGGTTTTGAACCGTTGCAGAAAGTCCTATTATCTGCGGGTTATTCGCAATATTCTTCAGCCTTTCAAGACCCACTGTAAGCTGAACACCACGTTTACTCTCTAGGAGACTGTGGACTTCGTCTACTATGATCCAGCGGACTTTACTCAACCACTTCCTCATCCCGGGAGGTACGAGGATTGCCTGCAGTGTTTCAGGCGTTGTTATAAGTACTTCAGGCGGCTCCCTACTTTGAATCCGTCTGACGCTTCTCGGAGTATCTCCATGCCTTACATCGACTGAAACTCCGACTTTACGGCAAAGCGCTACAAGCCTCCTATATATATCTCTGTTTAATGCTCTAAGCGGGGTAACGTAAACTATGTATATTCCCTTAGAAACACCGTCTTCTCTAAGCCTCAAATACATACTTAAGATGGGTAAGAAGGCGGCCTCCGTTTTACCAGAACCAGTGGGCGCCACTATGAGAAGGTTTTCACCCTGCAGAATTAACGGTATGCTCTTCTTTTGAACTGCTGTATATGTGTCGAATAACTTCGGTATTGATGGATGTAGTTGAAGATCCAACAATGCTTCTCCTTACTTAGATTATCAAAAACCTTAGATGGCGGATAAAAACGTTTTTAAACTTTTCCTCCAACCCTCCCAACCCTATCCCATTTCACTTTAGCTACTTTAATCAGGCTTTTCAAGCCCTGCTCACCGATCTCCTCAGCCCTTATAGCCTTTAGCTCTAAAGCCCTCTTGAAAATCGCTTCACCAACATCCGTTCTAATTATGACGGTTGAGAATCCGGGTTTAGAACCTATGCTTCCAACAGATACATCCGACAACCTAGCCGTTAAATCTGGACACGTTTTACATCCGCTTCTACTATACTTTTCAAGCTCTTTGACGCTAATCGACATAATGTTCTCACCGTTTTTATCGTATACGTTAAATTTCCCACCGGATATGTCGAATTTAAACACAGCCTCCGGTTTAACCCCTATGCTAGGTAAAAACTCGGATATGAGACTATAATTGAAGTTCTCCATACAGAATAGCCCTATGATGAGCTTAGCCGCTTCTCCAAGCTTACGGTGCCCCATACTTGTCAACTGCATCTTTCTCACACTTAAAACTTGACATGGTGTCCCTACAAAAGCAATGCTAATGTACATATACTCGTAAAACGCTGAAGCTAAGGCCATAACCATAGGACAGTACGTGTATTTGGACCCGGCAGCCTCTAACACTTCTTGAAAAGTAGATGCTACTTTAGCCTCAGGCCTCCAACCCTTCGATCTATCTGCCACAGCTACTGTAGCACAGTCTACTAGTCCATCTTCTAAGGCTATCTTAAGTAGAGTTGTGACCACTCCTCCATTTGCGGCTTTAGATTTAACCTTCTCATCAGTACTTTCAGCCGTATATATGGCTTTATAAAAGCCTAACGGGTTTCCAATACCCGCCTCGCTTTTAAAGAGTTCTTTCTCTAGTTCTTCTAAAGTCGGTTCAACCTTGGGACACTGATAGTAGCATAGTTGGCATAGTATGCACCTACCGGTAAGCGTCGGCCAACCATCTTTCACGCTTATAGCGCTGACTGGGCAAACCGATATGCAAGCACCGCAGAACGTGCAGTATTCTGGTTTAATCACATCTCTGATGAGTTGGGAAAATATTTTAAGCGTCTTGGTTTCAGTTGAAACGACCACATCTTTTTCCAAAGGCAAAATAGAATTTAAAGATTTAGGCCCCCTTCATTGAAAGAGGAGAAAATCTTAAATTAGGAAACCGCTTTTCTATAGTTGTCATGCTTATCGGCGAATTAGTAGGGGGTCCCATAGTAGCATTTATACTTTCACTCGTAGTAGCCGGTGTTCTATACGCCATAGGCGGCTCAATAGCCGTCAAATCTAAACGTAGCCTAGGTAAGTTTAAGCCGTACGCCTGTGGCCAGGATGTGCCTGCTGAAAGAGTTCCAGTTGTCATGTGGCTTTTCAAGTTTGCAACAGCTTTTCTAGTTATCGACGTAGTAGCATACTTATTCATCTTAAGCATGGGAGCTCCATTTGTAAGCCCAATGAGGGAGTTGATTCTAGTATATGCTATCGTAACGTTAATAGCTTTAATCGCCATATTAAGAAGGTGATTAAAGTGGAAAGCACTGTGGACATGTGTCTAATCAACGAATTAGCTTTAAAGTCAAAAGCGATTACTGAAGCGGGGTGTTCTTCCGTTGTTTGAACATCTATTGAGTGTCTTTACCTTTCCAGGCCTTTTATTCGTACTTCTCATTTCTCTTACGTACGAGTGGATAGACCGCAAATTATATGCCGCCTTTCAAAACAGGGTCGGTCCATGGGTTACAGGGCCCTCAGGCATTCTCCAACCGATTGCAGACTTCATAAAGCTTTTGACTAAAGAGGATATAACCCCTGAAGGAGCAGATACGGTTATTTTTCGCGGTGTACCTGTGTTTGCACTCGCCGTTGCATTGACGTGTAGCCTCTTATTGCCCATATCAGGTAATAAGGGCCTCGTGTCGTTTGAAGGGGATTTAATCGTAGCCATAGCGTTAATGACGATACTATGTATAGCGTTCTGTTGCGCAGGACTTTCGTCTCCCAGTCGCTTCTCCACAGTCGGCGCCGAAAGGACTATGCTTCAGCTTTTAGGCTTTGAAATACCCTTCATGCTTTCAATAGTTAGCGTAGCGGTTTCTACGGGCTCGCTAAACATAGCGGGAGTGGTGGAAGCACAAAAGATGGGTTGGTTAATAGTGGGGCCCAACGTACTGAGCTTCATCACCTTTCTCTTGGCGGCTCAGGCTGAGCTTGAACGTATACCATTCGATATACCTGAAGCTGAAACCGAGATCGTAGCCGGATGGCTGACGGAGTTTTCAGGGCGCAAGTTGGCGTTGCTTCGCTTGACGAAAGACGTAGAGCTCTTTTATCTATCTGGTTTAGCCGCCTCACTCTTCTTAGGAGGACCTTTAGGTCCCATAGCACCTGGTCTAGAGTGGCTGCTCCATCCAGTTTACTTTATCATCAAATCGCTCGTAGTTTTATTTTCCCTGTCATTGCTGAGATCGGTCTTTGCGAGGCTTAGGATAGACGAAGCAGTCGACTTCCTGTGGAGATATGCAATTCCCTTTTCCGTCCTACAATTCCTACTCATAAGGGTGGTTGTTTGACATGCTTGCAATTATGGCGTGTAACGTAGTAAGTGGGGAAGACTGTGGGAGGCCATTGTGAACCATGGAACCCATCGTGGAACCTATTGCAATACACATATTGGTCGTGGCGGTTGCGGTAATAGCCGCTTTAGTAACGGTTGAGATTAAAGATATTTTGAGGGCGCTTATGGGTTTCATAATATTTAGCATCTCATTAAGTGTAGCTTTTTACATGCTTGGCACCCCCTACGTTTCCGTCTTTCAGCTCGCCATATATGCAGGAGCTGTGGCAGTCTTATTCATAACTGCCTTGCATACGATGAGGAGGATGAGGTTATGAGCTCTGGAGAAACTAGGGCTTTTGAGACATTTACAGCCCTCACGGTCATACTGTTGATTATTATATTAGCCGCGTTTTCAATAAACTTAGCGGGATTCCTTGCTTCAGTAGAATATCAGTCTCCGCTAGTCCTTGAGGAATACCCTTTCTTTATATGGACGTATAGGGGTTTAGACGTGTTAACTCAGGTTTTCCTACTTTTTGCAGCGACTCTAGGGGTTGTAGCTCTCTTGAGGGAGGATGAAGGACTGGGCGTAGAAGAAGAGCCCGTGGTTGAAAGTGAAGGAGAGGGTTGAAAGTGCAGAATACGGCTCAAGTCCAAACGGTCTACATGGTCGCTGTTGTTGTACTAATTGCCGTAGGATTATACTGTATAATCGCCAAAAGAGAGCTTCTTAAGATAGTGATTGGAATAGAAATATTGACATCCGCTGTAAATCTGAACATTTTAGTCATGGGTTTGGGCGATTCAGGCGTTGATGCTCTGGCTCAATCCATGGCTGTGATCTCAATGAGCATAGGTGCTTGCATAGCGGCAGTCGCCCTGGCCCTCGTAGTCGACGTCTTCCGCCATTATAAGACAACAGACATTAGAAAGCTTAGGAGGTTGAGGTGGTAGATATCACGTCTCAGTTGATCATGTATCCTATAATTGTCCTTCTTACCTCAGCGGCCATCATGCCTTTAGTAAAGATCTTAGAGGATCATTTAAAGTTCAAACGATTGAAAGAATTTTTGACAATGCTATCTATAGCGATATGTCTACTTTCCCTCTCAATACTGCATAGAGAAATCCCTGCAGATGGATATCTAGAAGCTTCCCTACTCGGTTTTAATCCTCCATTCGGTACCCAGTTTTATGTTGATGAGTTTAGCGTTTATATGGCCGTGATCTTCTGCGGTCTCGGACTGTTAGTCGCTATTTTCTCTTACCGCTACATGGAGGTCGACACTGGGCTTGACAAGTACTATGGCCTACTTCTAACGCTTATAACTGGTATGATTGGTGTGGCTTTCGCAGGAGACCTCTTCAATTTATATGTGTTCTGGGAGCTCATGTGCATAAGCTCCTACTCTCTCGTATCGTTTAGAAAATACCGCTGGGAAGCCGTAGAAGCTGGCTTTAAATACTTGGTTATGAGTACGATAGGTTCTATAGTAGCGTTGTATGGCATATCTCTAATATATGGGTCTTTTAAAACCGTGAACATGCGCGAGGTCGCCGTCCGGCTTTCACTCGCTCAAGCTAAATTGAGCCCTTCAGCCGTGCCGTCGCTATATTTTGCAGCTGGACTCATAATCTGCGGGTTCGCCCCTACCAGGTATGACTACTACGACCGGGTATTTCTTACCTCTCGTAAACTTCGCTATGGTCTGTTGAATAGATTGAGCTAATCGTCTAGTTAGGACGATTACACTGAAGTCTTTCCCAATAAGACTTCCAAGGGCCCTCTCGGCTTCCTCAGGCGAGTCGACTACTATACTGGCTCCAACACCCGCAAGCTTAAACAGTGTTGCTGTATCTCTGTCGGCTATTACGGCTATTCCTCCCAATTCAGAAGATGGAAGGTTTAAGCTCGTTATAAATTTTTCTGAGCAAAATCCCTTTCTAGCTTGTATTTTGTACGATGTTCAAGATGAAAGAATTGAAAGTTTTCACTCTTACTCAGAAATTTTGTTAGTGCTTATCGGATCTGGGGCAAACTCCACATTACCGACAAACTCCCTAATTAAGAGTGAAAGTTTCATAGGCTTTAGCATTCCAACAGTTTAATATAAGAATTCATCTATGTGACCAGTAGCTTCCTAAGGATATCTAGTAGAGCAGCTGTACCTTCTCTATGGAGCGTAAATGCAATACATAAATAAGCTCTACCAGTTATCTATTAGTGATCTTGCTTGAAAGCAGCTTTTATAGATAAGCCGCACAGTTTAAACATCATAGATAGGGATATTCCGTCGTTCTCCTCTAGAGAGGCCCTTATAAAGGTTCACGCATGTGGTGTATGCGGTACGGATCTACACATATATGAGGGGGTTATGCCTTGGGCTAAGCTTCCGCTGATTCCAGGTCACGAGTTTTCTGGCGTTGTCGTTGATGTTGGCAAGTACGTAGACAGCGTATCCATTGGAGATGTCGTTGTAGTAGATCCAAATATAACGTGTGGCTTATGTCGCTACTGTAGAAGCGCCAAACGAAACCTATGCCCCAATATTGAGTCCATAGGTGTTACTAGGGATGGGGGTTTCGCAGAGTATGTAGTGGCTCCAATATCGCAGTTGTATAGGGTTCCGAGTGGATTAAGCCTTGATGAAGCTGCTTTTACAGAGCCCGTGGCTTGCTGTTTACACGGTATTACGAGACTATCGATTAAACCAGGTGAAGACGTTTTAATCGTTGGAGCAGGACCTATAGGGCTGGTACATCTTCAATTGGCTAAAAGGACGGGGGCTGGAAGAGTCATAGTTGCCGAGGTGAACGATATGAGGCTTAAATTGGCTGAAAAACTGGGGGCAGATTTAACGGTAAATCCTTCTGAGGGAGGCACGGTAGAGACGGTCAAAGGTTTTTTAAAGGGTAAGGGCGTTGAAGCAGCCATAGATGCTGCTGGCGGCTCTACTCCGCTCACACTGGCTTTAAGTTGCTTAGAACCTGGTGGCCGCTTACTTGTTTTCGGTGTTGCTTCTGAAAACGATACATGGACCATCAAACCATATGATATTTACAAGCGCGAACTCACAATAATAGGAAGCTTTATCAACCCCTACGAGATGGACAGTGCTTTAAATTTACTGGCGTCTGGTGCCATTGACGTTAAACCGTTGATAAGCCACGTAATAAAGCTAGAAGACCTTGAAAAAGCCCTTAAACGTGAAATACCAAATACCATAAAGGTTCTGGTCAAGCCTTAAGCGTGGCACCCGTGGAATCTTCAACATCCAAATACGTTTAGGCCCCCCAACCTCAATCAGGGGCTTGCCCTCCATCCTAATTGCTCCTTAACAAGTTT
>CALKCG010000041.1 GCA_938082915.1 uncultured archaeon
TTTACGGCATTCCTAGGACCTCTAGCATCTACGGCTCAGATGTTAGGTCCTAGTATTCTTCAAGGAGCTGTTGCAGGTCTAACGGCATCTATACCAGCACTAATAGCCAATTTAGGTGCAGTTTCAACGGCTTTTTCAACCATGGGAGCCGTTATCTCAGGCACGATTATTCCGTTATTGATGAATCCCTTAACGCTTGCAATTCTAGGTGTGATAGCCCTTGCGACAACGCTCTATTTTGCATGGCAAAATAATTGGGGTGGAATAAGGGATGTAACGGCAAACGTCGTGAAAGCCCTTCAAGACGCTTGGAGCAGGTTTTCGAGTTGGATGCAAGGGGCTTTAGACGCATTCGTAAACTTCTTTAAAGAATATTGGATTTTGTTTGGACCAGCGGGCTTCATCTACAAGGCTTGGGAAGAAAACTGGCTTGGAGTCAGAGACGTTTTCAACACCGTGAGTTCTACCATTTTAAACGGAATATCTTCATTCGTTTCATTCATAACTAATTCATGGAATAATTTTATCAACGCTCTATCTGGGATTTTACCCGCTGTTGAGAATGTTAAGGGCGCTTTTATCTCAAGCTTTGATACAATTTCAAAAGCCGTTGGAGGAGCGATCGATTGGATGAACGATAAACTCAACGGATTCTTAGGCTTTATAAAAACCATTCAAGACGGTGTTGAAAAATTCTGTAAAACCGTCAGCGACCTGTTCGGCGGATGGGCTAAAGGTGTTCAAGACTGGTGGGGTAGCGTCGTTAAGACGCTTACAGCTCCGATTGAAACACCTAAGCTCGGAATAATGAAGGAGATTGAGGTCCCGTCGAAGCAGGCGGGAGGTCCGGTAGAGAAAACGGGCTTGTACTGGCTTCACGCAGGCGAATACGTGGTTCCAAAGCAGGCGTTCAACATAACTATGAATCTGACGATTCAAGGCTCTAGGGGCATGGATGAAAAAGCTTTGGCTGAGGAAGTAGCCAGACGTGTGGAACAGAGGCTTAGAAACGTCTTGATAGAGTCTACGAGCCGTTCAGCCCCTACGAAGAGGATAAGATTGCCGGGCTGATCTAGATGATGCTGTGGGAGCTAGTCCGTAAGAATGAGGCAAGACATGTGACGGATACGACTGAAGTCAGCACGGCTTCCGACACGTGGGCTGTTTTAAAGAGCTATACGATAAGCATAGACGTTGAAAAGGCTCTGGTCTGGTACATAAAGCCAACGTTCAACTCCGTTCAAAGCCAAGGGCTGAGGGCTAAAGTCAACGGGCAGTACTTCTTCGGTCTGCAAGGCGTGTCGGCTTTAAAAGTAGTTCAGCCGAGGTGGGGCTTAGTATACCTTCAGCCCGGCACGTATAACGTTATCGTCGAAGGCAGACACCTCAGCACGTCATCAACTGACGTTGTGAAGCTCACGGAGTGTAGGCTCGGCTCCATGAGGTTTTCAGATGACGTTAAGCTCACTAAATCTGCATCTCAGAGCGTAGGTGCAGGTACTACTTTGACGGTTATAAACGAGAACGTAACCATCCCAGCCAAGCGTAGGATCGCATTGGGATATACTAAACGCACCGTTGTGAAGATCGACGTTGTTGTAATTTCTGGTAATGATAAGGACGTAACCTTCAGAAATCCAACCGAAGGTAATGGTACGGATGCTCTAACCGTCAGACTTAAGATAAACGACTCCTATGTCGCATGGAAGGAAAGGTATGAGCACGAACCTCAATACTACGGTGCGGGGACTCAGAAGGGCGTTGAAATGGGAAGCTATTGGACTCCGTTTGATGTGTCGGATTCTCAAAGCTCGTTCAACGTCAAGGTCGAGATAATAAACACGCAGACTGCTAGCGACACGGCATACGTCTACGTGAACGTTTACGGCTCTCCTTGGCTTTTATATGATAGCTTCATAAGCCCGGTTGACCTGCTCGTAACGTTCGGAAGTACAATTTATATAATTTCTGAACCCCTCGTTTTAGACCCGACAAAAGAAGTTCGCATAGGATGGGAGAAGGCGGTCGATAGGGCAACGGACGTTTACTACTCTCAGTCTGGAACTGGCATACTGGTCTTCAATTACACTTTCGACGTTTGGAGTCCAACGATACCAGATATCCTCAAGATGATGGGATGGGGTGCAAGCGTGATGAAGATAGCCGCGGACATCAGAGGTTGAAAATATGGTCAAGTTGAAGCAAGTTTCACCCGATAGATTGATCATGACCGTAAAAGATGTTGATGTAGAGCTTGAAATCGAAGACGTGAAAAACCGCATAAGAGAATTCATAGGGCTTACGGGCGTAGAACCCGATGAAAAAGTCGTCAAGCTAATCTTATGTAAGCTTGCAAAAGACACGTATGAAAAGAAATTCATCAAACCGAAGACACCGGACTTCAGGAAACTCATAGGCGTTGAGCTTGAGGAGGGGGTTGAATGAGCGTTCAAATAGACGGTAAAACCGTGAAGGCATCTGTAAAGTTAGAGATAGTGCCGTCTTTAAGTCGAAGTGAGGAGTTCACCGTTGACGGCTACAAGAGAGTTATAATTCCATTCGGCGTTTACAGGCGTTGGACTCTGGAGTGCGTGGAAGATAAGAGTATTACATGGGCTAACAGCATAATAAGTTATCTTTATGATAAATGTAAGTCATGCTCACCCGTTACACTATCCGTTTCGACGGACGTTTACAGCTTTAACGGTCAGGTTTACATCTCATCCATAGATGTTGAATTCGATGAGAATAACCGCATCTTCACGGTAACGTTGGAGGAGAAAATGTAAGGAGGTGGTTGAATGAGCATAATTTCGACTGAGAAAGAATACGTAGAGCTTGTGCATCCATCTGTGGCGAAGCTCAGAAGACAGACGTACATACGCAAGGGAGTCCTTGGGCAAAGGCTACCGTACGTGGCACCTGCATCGCTTGAGGGGTTTGAAGCCGAAATAGCTGGCTTGATCCAAGGAGATTTTTCAGAGCAGTTCAAGAAACGCTTGACGCTTCAGAGCTGGCATGAGAAGGGCGATATCGTAACCTATAGCGACATGGAGGAGGCTAGGACGTGCGTCATAGAGGAATTAAGGAGACCCATCGAAGGGCCTAGGTATGCTAGAGTAAGCCTACACCTCGTCGAGAAGAATGCGAATACACTTGTGTTGAGGTATAATCCTACGCTTGGAAGGTGGAACAGGCTGTGCCTGCCGAGGGCAAACCCGGACAGCTGGAGCATGTGGAATCAGAAGCAGTCGAAGCCATATGGAAACCCATGGAGGGGCAATGAGACCAACTGGAACCACTTAAACGGCACGGTAGGCTCAATACTGGTAAACGAAGGCTCAGGCATAGTCATGCATCCGATAGGCGACTACAGCGTGCAGGTGGATAAGATGTCAGGTGGAAGGGCTATTCAATCTGCGTGCAACTGGGTACTCGACAAGGCAAACCATAAGTTTTCATATGAATTCTACTTGGACGACGATAACGAAGAGCATAGCCCAACTGTAATTGCAGACGACAATCAAACGACTTTCTGGAGCATAATATACTGGGATACTGGAGACCCAACGAAAGACATATACGACCTCTCGATTTCAAACGATACGGCAAACGTGAAGAAGGGCGCGGATAGCTTAAAGATACAAGTGGTTTCAGGTACGCACTACAACCTGTATCTAAAACACGACTACAGCCCAGCCGTTGACTGGAGCGGTATGGACTTCGTAGCCTTCTGGTGGTACGGGGCAAACACGGGATATGCTATGGGTCTCAGGATGACGGACTCCGCTGGAAACTGGTCTAAGTGGAACTTCACGGACAACTTTTCAGGATGGAAACGCTTCGTCTTTCCCCTCAGAAAGCCTCACGAGCAAACGGCAACGGCGCCGAACCTATCATCGATAGCAAGGGTGGAGTTCTTGTTCTGGAGTACTAAGACAATCGGATGGACTTGGAACTTAGACCGCCTACTGATAGATGTCGGTAAGTGGGTTAAGCTAGAGGTCTTCGTTCCAGACTTCTTGAAGGACGCCGCAGACTCGTTCAAGCTCTACTGCTATAACGTAAGCACGGGTGCATACGACCTTACGCCCATCACGTTCAACGCCGAGAAGAACATTAGCCCGAGTTGGAACAACAACAGGATAAAGTTTCTAAACGGTACATTGCTGAGCGACGTAAGACCTGGCGATAACCTCATAGCCACTTATGGAAAGGGCTCGAGGGGACAGACGATACCGCATTCATACTCAGGCAGTCAAGACCCGAACGGTCAAATAACATACTCAAACAACTACGGCTGTAAGTATCGCATAGGCTTCGCCTTGTATATGCCTCCGGACGACGGTCAAGACAGCTCTACATACGGGATATCGCAATGTAGACTTAAGCTCGAAATTTCCTATGATAAAGGCGATTCTGGGCTTTGGGGTGAGGCTACCTTTGAATTTACAGACACCACTGACTATTACTATGGGATTAGAATATTGGAGAAGAGATACATTCTGCTATGGCATACGAGCGGAAAGAGGGCTAACTTCATAATACTTCCAAACAACGCATTGGGAGATGGAGAGCCGAACAGGCTTGAAATAACAGCCGATGAAAACGAGGACGTAGCAAGAGTCGTGATAGGATGGAGTGTCGAGAAGACCGGAGACTTGAAATACGGCTTAGACTTGACAGACCCAAGCCTAGACACGGATAACGATGGGATTCCAGATGTAATCGAAAACATCGAATCATATGTAGGGGGTTGAGTTAAATGTATGGAATAGCTATTCCAAATCCAAAGGAGCAATGCAAGAAAATACCCGCATATGAGTATGTTAGAAAGCAGACCCGATGGCCTATCGGGAGTATGTTGACAGAAAAGGCATAAGACATAAGGGATATTTAGAATGGATCCGCAACCAGACGGAAGCGTAGCGTTCAAATGCGACAGATGCAGAGCCGAAGTTAAACTCAAAAAGCCGCTTTTAAAGTCTATTTCACAAAATCTAAAATACCTAGCAGAAACCCAACAATCCCACTTCGCAAACATAAAATAGAAATAACATAAAAGACTGGATAATTATTAGGCACGCCACATAGTCGAAAAATTTAAATATTGATAACTAATAATCATCTCCTTAGAGGAGAAGATGGAAAGTAAAAAATTTATAGCAATATTTACGGCTCTTCTGATCGCATCCTCAATTACTCCGATCCCATTAACCAGTGCTCAGGAAGAGATAGTTTTTACGGGAACGTGGGGTTATCCGAAGCCTCCTGCAGGGCATTTTAACCCATATCTGCCATATAGCATATACCCTAGCGGTTTAACGTGGGACAAGCTAGCTTACTACATAAGACTCACAGAAAAATTTATACCCAGCTTGGCAACGAGTTGGGAGCTTGATGCTACTACTGGTATATTCACGGCTCATCTACGTGAAGGCGTAATATGGCATGATGGAGAGAGGTTTACCTCACGTGATGTCTGGTGTACATTTATTATCGGAAAATTGTTTAAATGGCGAATATGGGATTATGTGACTACGATCGAAACCCCTGATGACCTCACAGTAGTCTTTAGATATCCTCCAGAAAAATTCAGCATATTCTTAGAACAATGGATACTGAATCAATACATTTATGCACCTTACCATATTTACGGTAGTTACGCCGATAGGGTCGCAGCGGCTAAGACGACGGAGGAACTGGATGCAATACTAGCCGATTTCAAAAACTTTAAGCCGAAAAAACTTATCGGTACTGGTCCTTTCATATTAGAAAGTGTAACGGAATCCGAGATGGTTCTTAGAAAGAATCCAAATCATTGGAAGGCAAACGTAATAGAAATCGACGTGGTCAGAGTGCCAAATTCACTAACAGCAGAAGCATCTTGGGCCCTCTTCTTCGCAGGAGAGGCGGACTATGGTTGGCCTGGTTCGCCAAAAACAGTAGAGACAGAAATACTCAAGAGGCCTTACATGCATCTCATCACACCTACGGACGTGGCTGGACCTGCCGTCTGGTTTAACTGTAGAAAGTATCCCCTTAACATCACAGAGGTCAGACAGGCTATCGCATATGTTATTGATAGAAGACTGGCATGTGAGGTAACTGGTGTACCTTGGTTCCCCGTTGAAGTCCCGGATGGTATATTGGCCGATGTAAGGGATAAATGGGTTTCAGATGAGCTTAAGGCGAAGCTTAGTAGTTATGGCCCCGACCTCAAGAAGGCTGAGGAGCTGCTGAGTAGCCTAGGTTTCAAGAAAGGTGCTGATGGGATGTGGCTGATGCCTAATGGCGAACCGTTTAAACTTGACGTAACGGCTCCAGCTGGTTGGGTAGATACGGTTATGATGATGGAGAATGTAGCGGCACAGTTGAAGGAATTCGGGATCGATACTACATTTAGAACTCCTGAGGTTACTAAGTACTGGGCTGAAGACTTTCCACGGGGAGCATACGATATAACTTGGGGTTGGTGGGGCTACTGGCACTTCCATCCATATGCAAGCTTCTACAACATCTTCATGTATTTCAACGGCTACTACCACCCAGGGCACGGATTTGGAAGAATGGTGATGTTAGACGCTGAAGAAGTTGACCTCTGGAATTTAATCACAACATTAGAGAAGACCAGAGACTTCAATGAGCAAAAAGCGATAGTTGAGAAGCTGATACGGATCTTAAATTACTATGTACCAGTATTGCCAATGGGTGAAAAACATATTCAAGTGTTTTACTCGGATAAGAGGTTCGTAGATTGGCCACCTGTTGTTGAACGCTTCGATTTATGGCAGAATTGTCCTGGTGATGCTGTCGGTGCTTTGTCGTTAATGATGCAAGAAGGTTATATAAAGCCAAGAATCCGTCCAACACCACCGCCGAAGCTCACAATAGATGATGTTATGCGTGAATTAACGGATGCGAGGAAAGATCTAGCCACTATGACGACACAAATAAGTAACCTTAGCAGTTTGATAACAACTCTTATAGGAACTCAAGTAATAACCATTGTGTTATTAATCATAGTGATTGTATTCTTCTTTAGAAGACCAAAAACTTAAATATAGTTCCCCCCTTCTTTTTTTTGGGGATTATGCGATTTATACTCAGAAGGGGAATATTCGTCTTACTAACAATTTTCACCGTCATAACTTTAAACTTTTTCTTAATCAGACTTATGCCAGGCAATCCTGCGGACTATTTACTTATGCAGCTTATCTATGAGAGATCGATACCAGTTGAAGAAGCCTATAAATTAGTTCAAGTGTATTTCAGCATCAATTTAACGAGGCCTTTACACGAACAGTATTTTGAGTATATAGGTTCTCTGCTGAGGGGAAATTTGGGTACATCGCTATTATCATTAAATACACCAGTTAGCAAAATAATAGCCCTATCTCTTCCATGGACTGTTTTTCTGCTTTCAATATCAATTCCAATAAGTTTCGCAATCGGCGTTATATTGGGTATGATCGTTGCTTATAAACGTGGGGGTAAGATAGACAGCATATATCTTGCGATCGCATCGACCATGAATTCGATACCCAACTACGTATACGCGATTTTCCTATTGTTTACACTGGCAGTGATTGCGCGCCTCTTTCCACTCTATGGTGCTTATAGTACAGCAGTTAAACCTGCATTCACTTTTGAGTTTCTCTCCAATGTATTTTACCATGCGGCATTGCCCATACTCTCATACATCCTAGCATCTTTTACGGGTTGGGGATTGGCCATGAGAGCCAGTACTATTTCAGTGTTGGGTGAAGATTACGTGACTGCTGCCAAAGCGAGAGGGCTTTCTGAAAAGAGGATAATCATATCATATGTGGGGAGAAATGCAATCTTACCTCTCTTTACAAGTCTAGTAATATCACTCGGCTACATGATGGGTGGGGCGGTATTTATTGAAACGATATTCTCATATCCGGGTATAGGTTACTTTCTAGTTCAATCTATAAATGGAAGAGACTATCCTTTAATGCAGGGGTGTTTTCTGGTTTTAACGGTAGCCGTGGTTACTGCAAACTTCACAGCCGATTTGCTCTACAGTAAATTAGATCCGAGGATAAAGTTGTGAGGGTGAATGTCATTTGTCAAAAATCCTCAAAAAAATCTTAGCACTGTATAGTAAAGTTAGAAGTTTTATCACTCCAATCTATAGAACCAAAAAAGGTGCTTTTGG
>CALKCG010000042.1 GCA_938082915.1 uncultured archaeon
TCAATCCATTCTTCTGGAAGAGGCCATCTTTTAACAGCCCAACAGTTGTTCCAGCCTAAATACACTTTCCCCATTTTAGCCACCAATCACTAGATTAATCTCTTAAATATTAATCCTTTGCTTTCCGTTTTTCTAAACTACACTAACTCTGTTGAAAAGCCGTCATATGTTCTTTCGTAAGCTCTATGAGCTTACTGGCAGGACCTTTCATCTACCATGTTCTCTAACATTACAAATGTATTCGCAGGAAAAATCGGATGAATCTTCCTTTTCGGAAGGGTGAAGGTCTGTGAGAATAGGATTAGATTGGAACGTATAGCATTTCGCAAATCACGCTAGAGTGCAACACCATACTCTCTCATTCAAAGCTTAAAGATGGCTGAAACCTGTTTAAGGATAAGGATGTTTAAAAACTTTCATCTACTTTAAATACAGCCGTAGAACATCCCCAAAAATTAAACCCGCAAAATGTTTTACCCAAATTTTGCCCCATCGCCTTATATTTAGATGTATAATTAACTATTTCAAACGATGACAAGAGAATTGCATACCATCATATGGTGACAGAATCTCGTAAATCCCCATGGAATACGACTATGATATAATAACTTATGACTTCGGGAGTCGATTACGCAAAAGGTCATAAGGTTAACGATGATTTCTATGAAAGGGTTTAGAACAACTCTATAGAATCAATGCTAAAAGGAGAAGGATTTACTGAGATGTTAAACCTTTGAAAACATCTCTTAATCTATTAAGAGCCTGAAGATATGCCTTGTAAAGTCTATCATAAACTTCTCTATTCTTTGGATTTGGTTTAACTACTTCTGATGATTTAACCCATTCACGAACTACGTCGTAATCTCTAAATAAGTTCGTCCCTACACCAGCTAAAACAACGTCGCCTAGTGGGGCTCCAGGATTTTCAGCGATGTAGTCCATAGACAACCCCGATACATCAGCTAAAATAGTCCTCCAAAGCTCTGACTTAGCCCCCCCGTCAACTAATATAGCCCTCTTAATATGCATACCTGCTTCTATAGCGGCGTCAATACTGTATTTGAGGCCATAAGCAACCCCCTCTAGAAAAGCTCGGAATATATGGGCTTTAGTGTGGTAAAGCGTTAAACCGAGTAAACCTCCTCTAATATACTCATCCCAATATGGGGCTCTATCACCAATCATCATATGCGGCATGAATATTAATCCATCGGATCCAGGTGGGATCTTCGCTGCCTCTATGTCTAAAAGAACGTAAGCTGAAAGTTTAAGTTTAGAAGCAACCTCAGCCTCAACCTGTCCAAGTTGATCTCTAAACCACCTTATACAATAGCCAGCTGTGGATACACCAGCGAAACTATACAAATACTCCCTATCCCTAGCTACATAAGGATAATTTATGAGTTTTATAGAGATCCTCGGTTTATGGCTTATAAAGCCGCAACACATACTGGTACCCAGCATAAGGGCGAGGTCTCCATCATCTAAAGCCCCTACAGCTAATGCACTGACTGGTGCATCTATTCCTCCTGCGCATACAGGTGTTCCCGTTTTTAAACCCGTGAGTTCTGCAGCATCCCTATGAATCTCTCCAACTACTTGTTTAGATTCCACGAGCTTCTCTGGAAAGAAGCTCCTTTCTATTCCAAGCTCTTCCATAAGTTTTTCTGCAAAATCCCTCCTGTTTATATCCAATATTCCACCGTAGTTTCCAGCGCTTGAAAAATCCAAAGCCGTTGAACCAGTTAACCTATATACACAATATCCATTTGGAGTGATTATTTGATGTATTTTTGACCAAATATCTGGCTCATTGAACTTTATCCAAAGCATTTTAGTATATCCATAGTATGGATCTATAGTATTACCCGTGACCTTAAATATCTTCTCCTCCCCTATATTCTCCCTAATCCACTTGCACTCTTCAGTAGCTCTTCTATCAGCCCATATTATGCAAGGTCTAAGGGGCTTCATTTCCTTATCGCATGGAATACCACTACCACCGTATAAACCGCTTATACTCACGGCAGCAACATCCTTTGGGTCTACTTTTGAAATATCTAAAACCTCTCTTATAGTTTCACATAAGGCATTAAACCATACTTCAGGCCACTGCTCTGCCCATCCAGGTCTAGGGGTTAAAACTCCGTATTCTCTGAAAGAAGATGCAAGAATTCTTCCTTCGCAATTTGCTAGAATTGTTTTCGTACCTAAAGTCCCTATATCTGAACCTATTAATAGGCTCAATCAAACACCTAGTTGATATTTCATCATATAACTTCTAAAATCTTTCTAATAGTGGAAATTTGTTCTCACTTTTCTTACTATTTAGGGCTCTTACGGTATGTACCCGTTTAATTACATAAGCGATGTTTCTTGAGCATCTTGTAGACCCAAAACCTTATAGTGGCCGTTCATTATCACTGTTATAACTCAATCAACGATAAGCCTCAAAGTAAATTTTAAGGCGGGTGGAATTGGTACGCCAGCCCAGTTTACCCTATTATTTCTACTACCATTTTTAAATCGAGGGTTTTTCATCGGGAAATTAAGGTTTATCAGTTAAGTTTAACTATAAATTTCACAAACATTATATTGAATGAGTTCAGATGAATCTGAAGAGGTTAAGCAGTTAGCTGATCTTAAGGTAAAACTGCAGGAAAAGCTTGAACCTCTTAAGGAAGATGTTAAAATTTTAGAGTCTCTAATATCAGTTATAGATTCGCTTCTGGTGTCTAAGAGCTTTAAAAGAATTGAAGCTCCACAATTACCTCAACCCACTCAAATTGAAGTAAAAACAGCTCCACGAGTATCTGAAGTACTGGCTCAAGAAACGATTCTTCTAGAGGCGTCGGATGGAACTCTTTTAGCGAAAATGTACGTGACAGATGAGACTATTCAAGTTGTTATCGAACCAGGTTTAAATTTGTACGTCTCGACGCCCCCGTTTCAATCTTTCCTAGTCAGTAGAGTATTCGACTCTATGAAAAGTAAAGACTTGGAGCTTGTTAAAGAAGGAAAGCTAAACCCAGATAGAGTCTTTGACTACGAGTTAAAAATAGAGGGGGATGCAATCAAAGAAATTAGGATAAGAAATTATGGAGATAAACGTAGGCTTAGAGAACTTAGAACGTCCATTCGATGGACACTTGAAAAAATGTATGAAAAACTAAAAGTTTGACACAAGCTGCTCAAAATTTAAAATCTGGAACTGCTTAGACGGGAGTTTCGTAGTCAATCGGGAAGCTTTTCAAATCTTACGTATGCATTTCGTCTACTTATAGATTCTATGTTTACCATGAGTACTCCCAATGCCTCTAGGAGAAAAGCGTTCGATAAAGGTCCACAGTCTACAGGTTCACCTCCCATCTCATCTATAAGGTTTACAACTTTCTTCTTAGCCTCCATAGAATCTCCGCAAAGTAGTATGCTTGGCTTTGGTATGTAGTCCAACCTATCAATGATATACTGAGATATGTTCTTGAATGAGGCTATTAAGCTGACGTCTTCAGGTATGATCTTTCGAAGCCTTTCGGCAGCCGACCCCTCTTTTAAACGTATGAGACTGAAAAATCCATCTTCGGACCGTTTAATTGGTATCGTAACATCTATAAGAATGGAATTTGGTTTAAGGCAGTCACTAATGTTCTCCGCGATCTCCACTTGCGCTTTAAAGGGCACGGTTAAAATGACTATTTCGGCTTCAGATGCAGCTTTACGATTTACAGCCCCATCTGCACACACCTCCTTAAACATACTGTTTATGGTTTTAGCCGCCTCTTCCGCCTTCCACTGAAACCTCGAACCTATGACGATGCTTTTCCCTATTTTGGCCAATCTCACAGCTATAGAATAACCTATACCCGCCGTTCCCCCAATAATTGCGATACGTTCCCCCATCTTAATCACCAAGGTAAATCACGAAACCTATTCCTGCTGTGGAAAAGTCTTTAACCAAAAACTTAACGTTTCATTCTTTTTATAGTTTTCCCCTATGAGGGGAGTGCTTAAATGAATGCTCAATTCCTCTTAATCTACGGGTTAATCGCTGTAAATTTTCCATTCCTTATGGAAAAATTCAGAAGTCGATGGCATTGTGTATCTTAGCTATTTGCTCTGGATCTACCTTCCACCTTCTATCGTAAGTCATGTATCCGTTTAATTCACCCTCTACATCGTATAGTTGCGTGTAGCAAAAGCCTGCTATAGATTTGCACTCACATATGGCTTTCATACTCATCCTATACCTTGTTAAGAATTCGTATTCATCTGCAACTGGGGGACCGTAAACCATGACTTCGCGGTCTACAATGGGTTTAAACTCTTTAATCCCCCATCCTCCAAACTCGCTTAAAACTATGGGTTGACCGTTGTACTTAAAGTCGTCGATGGATATTTTAAACTCTTTAGGCTCTCCAGTTTTTAAAGACTGTATTCTCTTTAAAAGTACTTCTTTGAAATGCCTATACCCCTTCCAACCACTATAGTCGTGAATATCCACTATATCCGTATGACCAGTATGTATATAGCCGCTGTTATCTACGAGAAGTCTTGTAGGATCTAAACGTTTAATCCTCAAGCAGACCTCTTCTACAAACTTACGGTGTTCGGGAGTATTACGTACAGTCTCCCTTTCATTGAATGGAACCCAAGCTATTATCGACGGATGATTAAAATCTCTGAGTATTATGGATTCTACTTCTCTCCAGAAATTGTCAAGGTTTCTGTATTCAAGGCTCATACCCCAGTCTGGCATTTCCTCCCAAACCAATACCCCCATCTTATCGCACCAGTAGAAGTATCTTGGGTCTTCAGGCTTCTGATGTTTCCTAACTCCGTTTAATCCCAACTTTTTAACGGCTTCAACATCTCTCTTTAAAGCATCGATATTGTGAGCAACGTATATTCCATCTGGGAAATAGCCCTGATCCAATGCAAATTTAAGATAAATGGGTTTATTATTTAGTGTTATTTTTCCATTTGCAACGCCTATCTTTCTTAAACCAAAATATCCCTTAACCTTATCTAAAACTACGTCATTCTTCTCAATCATAAGCTCAATTGCATATAAGTCAGGCTCCTCAGGAGACCATAAACATACTTCTTGAAGTTCCAGTGAAATTCGTAGAGGGTTTTCTTTCACTTTCCAAGTTGAATTAATGAGTTCAGACTCAGCTAAGAAAGCCCTTACTCTAAGCTTCAAATTATTAAGCTGTCCATTTACATATGTATGCAATTGAAACCCATTATGCTCAATGTCTGGAAAAATCTGAAACCTATCTATCCAAGCGTTTCCACATGATTCTATCCAAACTGGTTGCCATATTCCTGTAACCCTCATGTATGTGCATCCGGAAGGTTTAAGTCTTGGATCTTGTTTCCCCCTCGCTTGGTCTCCATGACGATCCTCCACTCTTAAGATGAGAATGTTTTCGTAGTTAACATGATCTGTTATATCAAAGCTGAAGGGTGAAAATCCACCTATGTGTTCGCCCAGGTATTTCCCATTAAGCCACACAGCAGCCTTATAGTCTACAGCTCCAAACTTGAGTAAAACTTTAGCCTGCCTGAAGTCTTCGCTTAGTTTAAACGCTTTGCAATACCATACAACATTATGTATGGATTCATCTCCTACTCTACTCAATTTGCTTTGAAATGGATATGGGACTTTTATCTTCACGGGTTCAGGCAACCCGTTCAAAAACCATTTTTCACTTAACCCTGCGTCGTTATCGTCAAAGCTAAAATCCCATAGTCCTTCGAGGCTCATCCAAGGGCTTCTAATGAAGTCCGGTCTAGGGGCCTCCACATCATGAATCATAATTATCACAGTAAAAGTGGCTCTTTCAAACTTAAAGTTTTAAAGCCTCGCATTACTGCTAAAGTAGAGCGTCTATGAAAGCGTCATGCTATGCGACGTCGGGTGGAGTAGTTAGGAGCTTAACTTAGAGGAGACCTAAACTTGCTTTACCAAATAATATGGATTCAGTGAGCTCATCGAAACTAAGCCAGTTTCCACTTTAAAGGTATTTAGAGAACGCCAGTATTTTATTCAACTTAGAACTTTAACTCCTCAAGATCGAGCTCTTACGTTGGAATCTCCACCCCCTGAGATTTCTCACATTTCCAGAAGTTTTTATGAGACATGAAGTAAATTTGTCCTAAGGAGTTTCTCTTTTTGAAAACCCCATAGATAAGTATAAAAAGCCTTGATGAACTACTATCTATGGTGTGAGACTTTGGATTGGTCTTATGAACCGGAAGAGGGGTTTAAACGTAGACGCTCGACTAGTATTTGGAGAATTATAGCAGTTTTAATAATTATACTCCTGGCGTCTACCCTTCTGATAGCGATGTGTATAACCAGTTTAAGTCCCGGGGAAGTTGCTGTTACATACGATCCACTGTTTAAAAGCTATGGTGGCCCGTATATTGGTCCTATTGTGTTTCTGAAGGCGCCGTGGCAGGGTTTAATCAGAGACTTTTATACGATCGATTACATCGATATGACTGCAGAGGCTAAGGCTGACTATCCTCCTATTACGGCTTTGACTAAAGATGGAGTTGAAGTGACAATAGAAGAGTCGTTTACATACTCAATAGACCCGAGCCTCTTTCTAGACTTAGTTAAAGACTACCCTAGGATTGATTATGAAGAACAGGTTCTAGTTCCGATAATGCGTCAAATAGTCAGAGATATTACTTCTACATATACTATTGAGGAAGTAATCTCCAATAGGGAAGAACTTGCCGTGAAGATAAAGGAAACCTATAAACATAGAATAGAAAGCGATCCTACGCTTAAAGCGATAAGATTACATGATGTTATGCTTAGAGGCATAAAACTTCCAGACCGTATTAAACAGGCCATAGAAGCCAAAATAGCTGCATATCAGCAGAAAATAGCGGCAGAATATGAGCGTGAGAAGATTTTAACTCTTGCAAACGCTACAGCTATGGAAAGGATAATAGTGGCTGAAGGTGAGGCTGAAGCA
>CALKCG010000043.1 GCA_938082915.1 uncultured archaeon
TCTAATAGGTTCAGGTGGAGAAATGGATATGGAGGATTTTCATAGAGCTGGAGGTGTTCCAGCGCTTATGAGCGAATTGAAAACACTACTACACTTAGACACTTTAACTGTTACATTTAAAACGCTCAGAGAAAATCTAGTTGATATCAAGGTTTTAGACAATAGTGTTATAAGGCCTATAGGTAATCCCTTAAAGAGTGAAGGCGGTATAGCAGTACTTAAAGGATCGCTTGCTCCTCAGGGCGCCGTTGTTAAAGCTTCAGCAGTCTCCGATAAAGCGAAGGTATTCATAGGACCTGCCGTAGTATTCAACGGTCAGGATGAAGCTTTAAAAGCTATAGAAGATGGCAAGATAGAGAAAGGCTCCGTCATAGTGATAAGGTATGAGGGGATGATGGGTGGTCCAGGTATGCAGGAAATGCTTATACCAACCGCTCTGATATATGGTATGGGCTTATCAGATGACATTGCTCTTGTAACAGATGGCCGTTTCTCAGGGGCGACTAGAGGACCGTGCATAGGACATGTATCACCTGAAGCCTACGAAGGAGGACCTATCGCTTTCGTTGAAAACGGGGACGAAATTGAGATAGACATACCTAAGAGGGTTCTCAATTTAAATGTCGATGAAAACATTCTCGAAGAGCGAAAGCGTAGGTGGAAGAGACCGGAGAAAAAGCTGAGAGGTTTCCTAGCCGAGTATGTAGCTGTTAGAAGGGCTAAAAGCCGGATGGAAGATTAAGCTCAGCCTCCAATTATAAGCCAGTTAAAGCCCATTGAATGGCACTCTTTAAGTATTTCTCTACGTTAGCAGGTAGATCTGACAATCCAGATTCCAAGAAGCCTCCGATGAGTAAAGATACGGCTTCTTCCCCAGTAAACCCTCTAGTTTGCAGATAGAATATCTCCTCCTCTGATATCTTACCTATGGCGGCTTCATGTGTAAGCTCAACGTTTTTAGCTTTAGCCTCCAGCTCTGGAATGGCTACTATTGAAGCGTTATCTGAAATCATTATACCGTTGCACTCTGTATGCCCCTTAACGTTGTCTATTGCAGCTGAGATTCTGCTCCTAACCGTAATTTCAGAAACCCCTCCTCCAACAACTCTAGATATGCTTCTACAGTTTGACCCCTTAGACTCCAAACTTATGTTCGAACCTATGTCTATACTCGCATTTCCAGACCCTAACACTACAGATGTGGATACCACTGAAGCATTCTCTCCAATTAATCTAATATATGGATACGTCTGTATGGAAAGCGCGGGTTTGAGAACTACGTAGTTGCTTATGAAACGACCTCCATCCTCTACTAAGACCGCGGTTCTAGGTCTAACGTGCGATGCTTTACTCCAACTATGTATCATGGTGAAGGTTACTGTTGCATTTTTCCCTATGTAAAACTCTGAAATTCCAACGTGAAGACCAAAGCTTTCAGGAGCGGTAGTACATCCTGTGATCACGTGTAGATTCGCTCCCTCCTTGGCGATTATTATATTATGTGGAGTTTGAAGACTCTTAGGACTTCTAATCAGTAGACATGCCTGGACCGGTTTATCAGATTTAAACCCTCTCTCTGCAACGATTACATATCCACTTTCCTCATAGAGAGCCGCTAAAGCTGTAAACTTATCTAAGTCTACTGGGATAAGTCTCCAGTAGAAATCTCTTAAGAAATCCAATTGTTTAAACGCCTCTGTAAGATTTAAAACCGTTAACCCACTTCTACGGCTTTGACTGTAGATGGCTGTTTGATCGATTTGAATATAGCTTCCTAGAACATTCTTCTCATCTACATTTAAACCCACGGATTCCATACTACTGAGTTCATCTCCTAATACTTCAAGGCGTCTACTGTCTAAATTCGCACGTTTTGGCACATACTCAGACACGTCTAGGTCTATGCCGTAGGCAGACTTCTTACTTAAAGCTTCTTTAGCTCTCTTTTTCAAAGCTTCAGTCATCATTAGATAGTTTATCCTCCTCTAAACTTCTCATAGCATGAGATACATTTTTCAAATCCATCTTTAAGAACCCTTTTAATAACCTCCTCGCCCTTCCCGTAGCAGATGATTTCACCGTTCAACATGATGTATGCTCGTGACGGGTTAATATAGTTGGCTAAGGCACCAGTATGAGTTACTATTAGCATGGATCTTTTCGCACTTAGAAGATCGTCATCCTCGTGGAGAAATTCCTTTAAAGTCTTACCTATTACAGCTAAGTTTTCAACATCTACTCCAGAGTCTGGCTCATCTAGGAGGAGGAGTTTAGGCTTCTGGAGAAGCGCTAATAGAATTTCAAACCTCTTCGCCTCTCCTCCGCTAAAACCTACGTAGAGTTCCCTATTCATGAACTCTTCAAGTTTAAGAGTTGAAATAAGATTCTCCATGTAGCTTCTATCAACGTTAAACCTCTTAGAAACCTCTTCCAGAAGCCTACCAGCTTTAAGACCCTTTATCTTAGGGGGTATTTGGAATGATGCAGCTATACCGATCCTAGCTCTATCCTCCGGTTTGAGTGTCGTTATCTCGAAGCCCTGTGATAGAATGTTGCCTTTCAAGACTTTATAAGCTGGGTT
>CALKCG010000044.1 GCA_938082915.1 uncultured archaeon
TTAACATTAGATTTAACAATCATATACTCAGCTTTAAATGATGTAAGTGAAGATATTTTAACGTTTATCATCACGTATATGCAATACCTACCAGTAGCTAGGGGGATAGTATGCTCTTCTTTTGGAAGACCCATGATGTACCAGCCACAGCCTTCATTAAAGGCGTGGCTATGACCGACGCAATAATCGCTTGTAATATTCTAATGGCTGGGTATACGAGGGGGCTGACTACGAATAGAAAGCGGACTGTTTCTACTGGTAATCCAAAAATCCCACCGTAAACCAGCGGTGTGGCAAATGCTAAGCAGCCCCACGTGTTGTCGACCTGATTTCCAATAAATGCTAGTAGGAAGTAGAAGAAGGGTAAAGACTTCAAGTTAGATAGCCGTTCGGCGAATTTCACACAAGGCAGTATTAACAGTAATGCTATGAGCTTATCCCATAAAACGGCTATAGCCACGTAGAAGTTCTCATGGATCGGTTGAACGGGAGGCGTAAATAGGAATGCGATTATCAAAAGCGCATAGATAGAAAAGCCAACCTTCCACCTCCTATAGAAAATCAAACCAGTCACTAGGGCATTTAAAGGCGGCGATAATAGGAATGGCACCCCATAGGGACTCATACTCCCCGGGGGAAGCGACCAAGAAACCAACGCTCCCACAAACGTAGCCAGAGCCCCTAGATAAGGTCCCAGGATAAGCCCATACACCGATGCTATGAGAGCCTCCAAACTTATCTTTATCTCAGGGATGGCGACAGCAGGGACGAAAGGAGTGATAAGTGAAAGTACATAGTATAAAGCTGCAAAAACAGCCGTTAAAGCCGCATTTTTCGTTGAAAGCTTCATATGTAAACACCCGCTATGTAATATTTTTCAATGAAATGTAAATTTTTACACAAGATTCTAATAAGGTTTTCGTACAAGCATGAATTCGGTTTGAAATATTCTAGCAACTACAGTAGGATCACAGTAAATAGGAAGGCAGGTTTTTATTTAGACTACGTATGCTTCTACAGATTTGTTGAAGCCGCGTTTCTCACAAACGTTAAGAAAGCTTTCCACGGCGCTATAAGATTTCTCATATATGTGGGCTGAGTTCGAAAAATCGACGTAGGATCCGGGTTCAACGCCTACGTTTAATGCTATGGTTTTCATAAGCTCTACTAAAGCCAGCATATTCATGTGAGCTGCTCTAAATAAGTCGCGGCTTCTCCACTCACTCTGCAAGACAAGTTTACCATCGTATACCTTAAACCATAGCCTCTGAAGACAGGGCGGAGAATCTAGATTCGTATCTTTAACCGGTATCCAAGTTATGGCTTGAGCTCTACGCGTATAAGGAATGCTTTTAAGTTTCCTAATGACGTAGTCCATCTGGTTGAAGCCGTCGGCACCGTACTTGAAAAGCCTTTCATGGTAAGTGTATGGAAGCTTTCCTTCTTCAACAAGCCTATCCTTTGAACCGTTTAAAACCTCCTCCATATAGTCCTTCAGCCCAACCACCGCTAAGACGTCTCCCCTATGAACTCTAGGCTCTTTAAACGGATCCTCAACAACCATTAGAAGAGTTGCTTCTCTAGCCTTCTCACCGTACTCCGTTGGAACTTCAATGCCGTGTCTCCAAACTTCCAGAACCGCGCGTTCCCAGACGGAGGCTATTGAAAAGCCTTTGACAACTACTACAGGCGCCCTCATTCCAATACAATAGTTTGTTAAAAAATCAATAAGTGTTTTTAACAGAGTTTAAACAACCGTCCATTTTATGGGAGATTCTAAGACAGTCAACGTTAACATTTTCATGTAGAACCCAAAAAAAACGTGGGAGAGCTACCTTTATATCGGTTTTACGAATTTAACATCAGCTAGTGGATAAAAACTGGGGTTTAAACGTTTTAAATGCTCTCACGGCTTTCTTCGGCTCTGTTAAATTGAGCAAGAGAAAAGCCTTTGAAGTCCTCATAGCTACTATACTGTCTCAACATACTACAGATGTTAAAGCTTATGAAGCCTACGATAGTTTGAGTAGGAGGTTCAATATTACACCAGAGGCTTTAGCGTCAGCATCACCTATAGAAGTAGCAGAGGCTATAAGAGTCGCGGGGCTTCAATGGAATAAAGCTAAAGCAATAATTGAACTCTCGAGTATTCTAAGGAGAGAGCCGAAGTTTTTTGAAGAGATTGGAAGGCTGGACGTGAATGAAGCTAGAAAGAGGCTTATAGATCTGCCGGGCGTCGGCGAGAAAACCGCAGATATCGTGCTGTTATTCAGCTACGGCAAACCCACGTTTCCGATAGATACGCACATATTCAGAGTTTCAAAGAGAATGGGTCTTAGAAGCGATAGAAATGGTTATGAGAAGCTTAGAAAACGTCTTCTAGAGGTTTTCCCTGAAAACCGCTATTTAGAAGCACACATACTCCTGATAAGGCTTGGTAGAGAATTCTGTAAACCTAGGAAGTCTAAATGCGATGCATGCCCGGTGAACGCTTTATGCCCTAAAATCATTTAAAAAGCCTAGTCTTGGTACTGAATACGTAGACCACAGTATGGACAGTATACTGCTCCTCTAGGTAATCGCCCTCCACAGTATGGACAGAAAAGCAGCTCAGGCTTGGTTGGTTTAGGTT
Organism: uncultured archaeon; assembly: GCA_938082915.1. Taxonomy (GTDB): domain Archaea; phylum Thermoproteota; class CALKCG01; order B24; family B24; genus DTBU01. The sequence goes on from CALKCG010000044.1 coordinate 2,633, forward strand.
TAACTCTCCGTTTATGTGCTAGTCTAACTATGAGGAAGGCTATGAATCCATATGTAACTATACATAGTATAGGTGCATTTGCAGCGATCGTTACGGCACTATTCGCGTATAGTAAGGCCCTTGAATAGTAGCCTTTGCTATATGCTTCCAAAGCCATAGACATCAAGATTTGAGCTATAAGTTTGAAGGGCTGTAGAAGCATATTCAAATCTTCTACCGTCTTCTTAGCCTTCTCCATCGCCATTGCTATATTCTCAACCGCTGATATACCTGTGAAACCCCATCCTTCAAACATTCTAAGAACATCCGTGACATTACCAGCTGCTTGTCCTAAGGCTGTTATTATCGACGAGTCGTCCTTCATAGAGCTCATGTTTTTGACTGTTCTGAAGAAGCGCTTATAGTATTCAAACCCCCCGTATCGATCTCCAAGCGTCTTAAATATTTTATAGGATGCCGCATAGTACGCGATTACGTTGGATGGTATTGACCCCATTGACCACGACTGTACGAATCCATATTTGTCGCCTATGGTTGTTAGAACTCTTTCGATATCACTCCTATGCGTAGAAACAGCCTCCCAGTAGCCTAAGACCCAGCCGACTTCCATGCTGAAGTACTCAGCCATACCTTCATGAACCCAAAGCCTTGAAGGACCTATTCCAGCATACCAGACCATGTGGTGGGTAAGCTCATGTAAAGCTATCAACTCTATAGAGCCGCTTATCGTCCTCATGTAGAATATGTTTAAATGTATGATTCCAGGTTGACCCCCGGTGAAGGGGACGTATCCGCCTAAACCTGATAAAAGCTCACTCCTACTCGGAAGGAAGAAGGTTACAGTTACATTCTTAATGTTTACACCGAAGACGTCTAGAAAAATCGGCAGGCTTTTATTGTAAAGGTCTAGAATTCTTTTAGCGTATTCTACATACCTAGCAGGTGCACGGAAAGTGAAAACCCCCAACCTATATTCCTCCTCATTAAGAGCCATACCCTTCAACGTGAAATAGACCATGATTCGACTATTCGATTCCGTCGAACAGCTTATTAGGACACGACTTCCTGGAAAACGCGTTATCAGAAGACCCGATGGCTTTTTAATAGCAGAGCCAACTATAATACTTACATCTTCTGGAACTACTGTTGAATTCGGTGGAAGTATTATTTCAGCTCTCCCCTCTAAATCGCTAGCATACTCTATATGGGATGAGTAGAATAACCCATTAGGTTCGAATATGAAAGTGTAGAGTGGAACACTGTAGCTTATGGTTAGGTTTATGAATTTAGATGTTGAGGCGAAGCTGAAGGTGAAGTTTTCCCAGAATGGGTCTTTAAACCCATATCGAAAAATACTTTTAACAACTACATTATCTAAAACGGCACCAGATACAACATAGCTCCAGTTTAAATAGGACGGTACGGTTATCCATGAAGAGCCGCGAAGTAAACCGCTGTAAATCAAATTGATAGATATGGAAGTGTTTCCATCTTTATCTATGTCGTAGATGTACAAGATCTTCCCACGAACTGCTGGAGCCGCTTGAACTTTTTCAACGCATAGAAGGGAAGTTATGAAAACCGCCAAGACTAGTATAAACGATATGAGTTTAGTGTTTGATTTAGTTTTCACGTTAAACCCCAACCCATAGCATAGGTTTATCGCCTTAAAATGCGAAAATTACATAGATAAATATATCTTTTCACGGTTTTTAATGGCAGCCATGTTTAGATGCAGATAACTAACATTTAAATGAATGATGCATTCCCCTACCTTAAAACACAGATACCGTTGAAACCTATAGTGGGATCCTGGGGAAAGCGTTAACGCTTTAAAAATCTAACCTAAGTTCTCTCGGGCTTTTTCCCCACTTTCAACGATCCTACCCTCCCATTTACAATAGCGTAGCTCTAAAAGCCCTAAATGGGTTTCACATAAAGCGATTTCACGTGCATATCGAGGAAGGACTAAGCGAAACTTACCGCCGTACCAACATTCTAAGTATATGCCCGTACGTCTAAGCCATTTACAGTCGAGACACGTCCTCCTACTGCTCACGTATCCCACCCCATTAGGGTAACATTAAATCCGTGTTAACGCACGGTTTCTTTTAACTCTATATATAATTTCTTAATTAGGTTTTTCAATAAATTAACTTAAAAATGTATATTTGGAGAAAGCTTTTGGAAAAGATTTAAGCACATAAAGTGTGATAGGCAAGCAATTCTCAAATACTTGTCTAATATTGGAACTTATTAGGAGGCTTGAAATCTTACAGCAACAATTAAGGTCGATTTCTATGCTTATGTGAGTAGAGTAGCTTCAACATTGATGCATCTTCTCAGCTTAAACTTAAAACATGATATTACGCTGGAAACATTTATTTTAGACTGCTCTTGTTTTTTATGGTTGCAAATCATGATAATACTAACACATGGAGACTGCGACGGTGTCTGCTCAGCGGCTATAATTAAAATGCTCTATCCACGCGCAGAAATCTACTTTACAAATCCATCTAGACTCCTATCAGACTTGAAAAAGTTTAACGTTCCAGACGAGTTCGTCATATGCGACATAGCTTTAAACGAGGGGGAGTGGTCTTTAGTAGAAGATGAACTTAGAAGATTATCCCAAGGTTTTGAATCGGTCTACATGGACCACCATCTACTACCGACAGACTTTCCAAGAAAGCTTAAACTTGAAGTTAAAATCTACCATAGGGAGGACATGTGTACTTCTCAAATAGTTTACACGGTTTACATTAATAGGATGGATGAACACATGAGGAAATGGGCGGCAGTATTAGCAACTTATGGAGCGATAGCAGACTATACTGAGGATACACCACCTGCATCGGAACTCATAAACACGATCGATAAGAGAGTACTATACCTTGAATCTGGAATACTGAGCGAGGCATTAGCAGTAAAACATGATGACGGCTTTAAAAAAACCATAATTGAGGAATTGGCTAAAGGCGTTAAACCGAGCCAAATACCTAAACTGATTGACTATGCAGTTGAAGCATTAAAACTAGAGTATGAAGTATACAGTTACGTTGAAAAGTATACACGTAGAGTGGGGGACGTCGCCGTTGTAATGAATCTACCGCATAGAGGATTCCTAGGTAAAGCCGCCATATACTCCATGTATGTGTCGGGTGCTAGCGTCGGATGCGCAGTAGCCTTAAAGGATAAAACCGCTGAGCTGAGTCTAAGAACAAGAAAACCCGCGATAAATCTGGGAAGCATCGTGAGGCAGGTTGCAAAAACCTTTGGAGGTAGAGGCGGAGGACATAGCAAAGCCTGCGGTGCTGAACTCCCAGAGGATGCTATTGAGGACTTCATACATATGGTTAACTCTTTGGTTTCCAGAGGTTCTGGAAATCTTTAATAGCTCTAGCCAGATTCTCAATTTTCCTAAAAATTCGCATATTTCTACGCCAATCTTCAGGAAGCTTTTCAGCTATGCGTCCAACAGTTCGACTATCCATGATCACTATTATCCCTCTATCCTCGGGCTTTCTGATTAAGCGTCCAGCGGCTTGAGCTAAGGCGTTTATACAAGGGTTTACGTTTGCATACTCGTAGCCTTTCTCGCCAAACTTCTCGATGAAGTATTTGGTTAATGCATCATGAAGCTCTGTTTTCTTGGGATAGGGTAAACCAACTATTACAACGGCTGATAGTAAGGAACCTACTTCATCTGAAAAATCTACGCCTTCACTGACCTTCCCCCTTGCAACAGCCATAACGGTCGGGTTGCTATTAGCCATTAGAAACTTATAGACGGCTTCAAAAGACGTGTCTTCATCTTCACATATAACTGGGGTTTCAAAGTCTTCAAGGTACCGTTTAATCGCATTCATCACTTCATAAGAGGGGAAGTATAAAGCCATGGCTCCTCCAGTAGACTTCCTTAAAGTCTTAATATGCTCAGCTATTTTAACCCACTCTTCTTCACCCCTCTTAGTGAACTTGGTAGTCACACCTACATCTACGAAAATCGCCCTATTCTCCTCTGGAAATGGATATGGAAGTTCAAGTTTATCGATGCGGCTCTTATCCAAGCCTAAGACTTCAACGTAGTAGTCCATATCCCAGAGTGTTCCAGACATAAGCGTAGCTGCATAAACGTCATTAAGCACAGACGCTACTGGAGACGGGTCTAAAAGCCTTAAACCAATCCTGTAGTTTAAAGAGCCATCTCTAAAAGTGAAGCCTTCGACATACTTTACAAAATTAGATGCTTCAGATTCGACGAGTTGCTCCAGGAAAACGCCAACTCTAGACGTGTAGGAGATTGGTGGTAAACCTTCAGAGATCTTAATAGACCTTATGGTTTCACCTTCCTCCTGAAAAAACTTAGCGAACTCTAAAAGACTACCATACCGGTTGGCGTCTAAAGCATTGCTTAACAACTCCTCAAGATAAACATCTTCCAAAAGCTTAACTTCATCCGGTTGAATCTGAAGATCATCACCTAGCCTTTTAACAGCCGTTAAAAGGCGCTTCAAATATTCGGCAATATTTGAACCGTAGCGTTCACATTCTTTAAAAGCTCTCTCCAAAGAGACCGTTGAAATAGTTTCCGTAGTTAACTCTGTTAAATAGCCTGGTAGGGAGTGCGCCTCATCGACAACGCATATGATGTCTTCAAGGTATATGGAGGCTTTAGCAAAAGTACTCTCTCTAACAGCATCCATGAAAAGATAATTGTAGCTTCCAACGACAACATCCGCCCTCTTCAAGAGAAGCTTGGAAACCTCATAAGGACATAACTCTAAGTCTACACATAACTTGAAAACCTCATGTGGAGTTGAAGCCCCAAGCTCCTCAAGCTTATCTAAGGCCTTTAAAGCCTTCCACGACGGACGTCTACCAGAGAAGGTAGATTCGTAAAAGCTACATCTTTCATTCAGAGTATGGTTTCTAAGGCTTTTACAGTATTTTAAGAAGTCTCCGTATGGTATACTCTTAATATCCTCGGAGGATGCCTTAGGACACATGTGCTTCCGGCTCGTTAGTGGAATTACCATAAACTTCTCAGATGAGAATTGAGATATCTTCCTAGCCTCCCTACAGTAAATCTCAAGCTGATTCCTAGTCCTTGTTAGAACAAGAAGCCTCTTAGACAATCCTAGGCTTCTAACAGCCATGTAAGCTGTTAAAACGGATACGCTTTTACCTGTTCCACATGGGCTTGAAAGGAGTGCAACTCTACCGTTTTTAAAAGCTTCAAATAGGAAACGTATAGCTTCAAGCTGACCCACTCTATAAGATCTATACGGGAAAAACTTAGCGAAAAGTTCTCTATACTCCACGAAAACTATAACTGAAACTCTAAAGTTTAAGCTTTTATAGGATCTTCGAAGTATAGATTAAGGAGCGGAATGGTTTTGAAAATACTCTGGGCACCTTGGAGAGCCAGCTACGTAGAAAAACTAGTGGAGAACTGCATATTCTGCGAGAAAATCCGTGAAAACAGAGATGTGGAAAACTTAATAGTTTTGAGGGGGCAGAGGGGTTTTGTAATGCTTAATAGGTATCCTTACAACACTGGGCATCTTATGATAGCCCCTTATAGACACATTGCTGATATAGAGGAGCTCACTGAGGATGAAGTCATGGAGATTTTTAAACTTTTAACGGAGTCTATTAAAACACTTAAAAAAACCTTTAAACCAGATGGGTTTAACATAGGTGTAAACCTTGGTAGAGTTGCTGGAGCAGGCGTGGAAGGACATATACACTTTCACGTTGTCCCAAGATGGCTTGGCGATACTAACTTTATGCCTGTAACTGCTAGCACGAAAGTTATGCCCATATCTCTAGAAGAAGTCTATGAAAGAGTCAGGAGAAGTATAAAGCCCTGTTGAAAATAGTTGGATGATCTGTGGAAGCGTCATCCGTATATTAACGTTCCGATTTTAACACCCTTAATGGCTAATTCAATGTTCTCGGGTTTAAAACCGTTTAAGACTATGGTTTTAACTCTATGTTTAGCTATTAATCTAGCTGCTTTAGGGTCTATTATTGTTTTCAAACCAGCTTCATAGTGTATACGTCCAAACATGTCCTTAAGCTCCTTAAAACTTAAACTCTCAAATTTAGAGGCGTCTGGATATCGTGAGGGATCTTTATCGTAAATGCCGTCTCTATTGGTGGCTTTAATAAGCATATCAAAGCCCAATTTAACGGTCGCAGAAACAGCCACAGTATCCGTAGTCATACCAGGTTTAATACCACCCATAACTACGATATTATACTTCTTAAGCAGTTTAGAAGCCTCTCCTATCCTCCTGGGAATTGTCACAGGGGCTGTCGGTTTAAGTGCTTCAGCTAGTAGTTGAGCAACCACTCGTGACGCTTGTATGGCCACCCTATCCTGACTTTCCTGAGGCATATTCATGGCTTTAGTATTTTCTATGAGTATTCTAGCTAATTCTCCTCCTCCAGTTACGACAAGCAGTTTAAAACCTTTTAGTGAAAGCTTTTCCAAAATTTTAGAGTACTCTAGTATAAGCCATGGGTTTAACGGAGACGCTATGACGGAGCCGCCTATTCTAAGCACTATGTTCAAGCAGAACACCTTTAGATGGTAATTTTTCTCGAATTCAACCCCCCGCAAATCCCCCTATCTTTTCTACGTTTTCCCGCAGACACCCATACTCTTCTTATACATATATAGGTTTCTTTTAAATCCTAATCTAACTATGTTTATTTCAACGTCTCTTCCAAGCTTTTCTCTTATGATTTCCTCCATCTTTGAAACATCCTTCTCAGTCCACCTCGAGTCTATAAACGTACTCACTCTTCCCTCATGTGAGAGATGGTGAATTACATATCAAAACCCTAAACTCGGCTTCAACTGGTCAACTTCAACGGGATTTCTTGAAGATATCTCTTAAGGTTGTCATACTTTTTCAAATACCAGTACCGATTCAAAATATGCATGAGATTTATTTTAAAAACCTTTGGCGTAGAAATGTTAG
>CALKCG010000045.1 GCA_938082915.1 uncultured archaeon
GTAGATTTGCGCTCTACGTGTTTGAAACCTCTCGATGAATATCGGCGCCGTCTCGTCAGCCCTACCTATCCATGCGATCTTACCTCCCACGGCTAGGCTTCTCTCCATCTCGGGTAGCGTTGCAACTGGACTGCCCGCTGCCTCAACCTGCATATCTGCACCGTAACCGCCGGTTAGTTCTAAAACCTTATCACTAGGTCTTATGTTCTCTTCGCGTAGCTTCTTCGCGTTAAAAGTGTAATCCGCACCCATTTCCCTAGCCACTTTAAGCCTACTTTCAACTAAATCGAAGACTATGGTTAAAGAAGCCCCCGCAGCTTTAGCAAGTGCCACAGCCGCTAGCCCTATTGGTCCGGCACCGTAAACGACTACGTATGAACCTGGTGGAAAACCACCAGCCCTGATGAACATGGCGTTGTATGATACTCCTACCGGTTCAACTGTGGCACCTAATGTATACATCTTATCTTCGCTCTTAGCGTAGTCTAGTATGCTGCTTATATTCCATACGTATTTTTCAGGTACGAGAATGTAGTCGGCATGTGAACCGTCAACGGTAAATCCCATCTCTTCAAGGTTTTCACAGTGATTAGGCATACCAGCTCTACAGTATAAGCATTCACCGCACCACCACATCTCCTCGGCGGTAACCGGGTCTCCGGGTTTAAACAGGGAGACTTCACTTCCAACTTCTTCAACAACCCCTGAGAATTCGTGGCCTATTACAACTGGTAGTTTAGTCAACCCAGGGTACGACATATATCCCTTCTCATCACGTTCATACATATGGACGTCAGAGCCGCATATGCCTGAAGCTCTGACTTTGATTAGAAGCTGCTTCCCCTTTGGTTTAGGCTTAGGCTTCTCTACGAGCCTTAATCTAGGGTTGTGCCACACACGGCTGCCCATATGTGTTTTACGCGTCTCCTCCTCTTTGCGTGTAGGTCTATAATCTTCTCTCGGAGACCAGTCAGCCTCGAGTAGGAGAGCTCTCAACTCATACACCAAAAAGCAAATACTTGACGAGAAGTATTTAAGATGTATTTAATGAGTTAAAAACAAACATTGGGCAGTTAAAATTTTCTAAGTGAATGTGACCACTCTACCGTTGCGCTCTAGCGATTGATAGCAGGATTCGACTAGTTTAACAGAATCATAGGCGTCTGTAATTGTAACGGCTGGTTTTAATCCTTTAGCCACGGCTTCTATGAAGAGGTCATCCTCCTCTTTAAACCCCCAAGCCACATGCTCCGGAAGCTTAGTAAACTGGTAGACTTCAACATTGGGGATGTCCTCCTTCCCGTGTGAAAACGTGAGTTTAAAATTTTCCTCGGTTATAGCTGAAGAATGGTCGCCATAGACTTCAACCCGTTCAAACGGGTAAATCCATGAAGCATGCCCAACAGAAGTTATAGATTCTATTGTCTTCTCCTCGTTGGAAAATTCAATTAACACTACGAACCCGTCGAAGTGCGGATATATGTTCTTCCTAGCCACGCATCTAATGGTTTCAGGTCTACCCAAAATCCACTTGGATAAATCCAATACGTGAATCATACTATCGTAGAGAAAGCCTCCAGAAACCTCGCTCAGCTTAGTCCAAGGAGGTCTTTCCATCTCCCCTCTAACCATTTTAACATCAACCACGTACGGTTTAAGTTTCCCTGTTTCAACCAAGTTTTTAAGCTTCTTATAGACTGGCCAGAACCTTCTATTGAATCCAATCTGATATATTAGCCCAGTCTCCTCAACGACCTCAGCTAGTTTCTCTACCTCTTTTAAACTTATTGCGGGAGGCTTTTCTGAGAAAACGTGTTTACCATGTTGTAAAGCAGCTATCGCTTGGGAGGCGTGAAACTTAGGAGGAGACGTTACATAGACGGCTTCAACATCTGGGTCTTCAAAAAGTCTTTCAGGGTTTTCATAAAACTTAGGAATTCCATACCTCTTAGCGAAAGCCATACCTTCAACCTTAGAAACATCAGCCAAAGCAATTAGTTCGACGTTTACGTTTTCCAAGAGACACCTTGCATGCATACTTGCAGCCCATCCAGAGCCTACGATCCCTATGTTCACAACCATGCACGCTTAGTTAATACCAAGAACGCTTATAAGTTTTCTTTTTAATAGAAAAGCGGCATCTGGTGTATGTTGTGCGTGAGTGAAGTCACGGTGATCAATCACTCATAACTCCTTTAAACTGACGGGTGTACGATTTAGTCCTTATTAAATATCGAAAGCTAAGTTAGTTGGACGATTAAGATTTTTATCCGAGTTCAGCTAAATCATGCATCAAAGGGCGTCAAGAATGTTGAGTTATAGGGAGCGCTTTAGGAGATATATGTCTTTTAAAGATGCTGATAGGCCTCCATTTTATGAGTTCCTAGGCTTCTGGGCGGAGACGGTGAATAGATGGAGGGCTGAAGGTCTTCCAGTTGGAGTTGACGTTTACGATTACTTCAACTTCGATAAGCGTGAGATGGTTCCTATAGATTATGGGCCGATACCGAGGTTTGTACCTAAGACTTTAGAGGAAAACAGCAAGTATAGAGTCGAGGTCAACGATATGGGTATTAAGATGAGAGTTCTTAAGATATCTACATCCATGCCAGCATTTTTAGACTTTCCAGTGAAAGGTCGGAACGACTGGGAGAGGATGAGGGAGAGGTATGATCCGAGAGATTTAAGGAGGTATCCGAAGACATGGAGTCAGGAGCTTGTAGAGTACTATAATGAGACGGATAGAGTCGTAGGGCTTTCAATGCCCGGCTTCTTCGGGCAAGCCAGACACTTCATGGGTTTGGAAAGGCTTCTACTCTTCTTCTATAGAGACTCGGGTTTAATACATGAAATAATGGACTTCTGGGCAAGCTTCTTAATAGAGACCAGTAGAAGCGTTGTTGAAAACGTCAGACTAGACTTTGTAAGCATATGGGAAGACATGTGTTATAGCAGAGGACCATTAATATCGCCAAAGCTTTTTGAAGAATTCATGCTTCCAAACTATAAGAGACTAACGGGGTTTTTGAAGAGTAAAGGCGTAGAAATAATTATGGTGGATACGGATGGGAACCATGAAGCTATAAACGACTTATTCTTAGAGGGAGGAGTAAACTGTCTATATCCCCTTGAAGTCGCCGCCGGTATGGATGTAGTAAAGCTTAGGGAGAAGTATGGTAGAAGACTGCTCCTTATAGGTAACATAGATAAAAGGGCGATAGCAGTTGGAGGGCAAGCATTGAGGAAAGAGGTTGAGAGGAAGGTCAAGTTGACTGAGGAAGGCGGATATATAGTAAGCGTAGATCACGCTGTATCAGCAGATGTACCATTTAGCAACTACGTGGCTTACGTAAATGCCATCAAGGAAAAGTTTGGGATGAAATAATGCACCCGTAGACATTTCGATAGTCAATCTCGCATAATATCTGACAATCTAAAGTTTAAGATAAGCTATAGAGAGTGGTTTAGAAGATACACGTTTTCGAAGACTAGGCAACCATTCACGAACTCCCAAGGCTTCGATCATACGCCATGCTCAGAGACCTCGATCCGTAAGCGTTCGAGCAGTTTTAAAGTTAGGGTTCTTTTGACTTTCACAGTAAGTTCGATGGAAGTCGAAATCTTGGGAATGACTATGAAGTCTTTAACTGAATGGCTCGCCAACAGCTTCAAAACAGATATGTTTGAATAATGGTTTAGCCTCATAATCTCTATGATAGAAGAAGGACTCTTACGTCCCTCGGAAGTTGCTAAGAGGTTTGTGATATCCATTAAAACTTGAGAGAGATAAAGAGACGAATCTTCAACGGATCTAAGGA
>CALKCG010000046.1 GCA_938082915.1 uncultured archaeon
GTACAGGAAGTTTATGAGAACAGTAGGATCTAAGTTTACATTGGCCATCATTCTATAGCCCCCAGTATTAAAGCTAGTAGACTCATTCGAACCAGAAGCCCGTAATACACCTGTTTAAAATACTTAGCCTGAGATGTCTGATCTACTGCATAGTCTATTTCATCTACCCTAGGTAAGGGATGCATTATTATCGCATCCTCCTTCATTTTCTTAACGTGGTCTAATGTTATCTTGTAACTGCCTTTAACCTTCATATAATCAGAAATATCACTAAATCTCTCCTTCTGGATTCTCGTAACATAGAGTACATCTGCTTCACCTATTACATCGTTTACATCGTTCGCCTCTTCAACCGGTACTTTGCTCGAAATATACTCTAAGATTTCTCTATGCATTTTAAGGATCGGCGGTGAAATGAAATATAGTTTAACGTTATAGTTTGCCAAAGCTACGCTTAGTGAATGCACGGTTCTACCATACTTTAAGTCTCCTACAAACGCTATGGTTAATCCATCTATTCTTCCCTTCTCTCTTCTAATGGTGTAAAGATCCAATAGTGCTTGTGTTGGATGTTCTTCAGCTCCCGAGCCTCCGTTTATGACAGGGTTTTCCGCTATTTCTGCAGCGAGTCTAGCAGATCCCTCTAATGGGTGTCTAATGACTATAACGTCCACATAATTGTCTATAACTCTTATAGTATCGGTCAAGTTCTCCCCCTTCTCTATAGAAGCCCTCTTTGGCTCAGACATATCTACAGTTTCCCCACCAAGCCTCTTCATCGCAGTTTCAAAGCTTATTCGAGTTCTCGTACTAGGTTCGAAGAAAAGTATAGCCATTACCTTTCCCTTAAGAAGATCGCTTCTTCCAGCCGAAAACTTCTGAATATCATCAGTTTTATCGAGTATGTACTCTATTTCTTCCCGCGTAAAATCCGTTATCGATATCACGTCCCTTCCTTTGATCGAAGGCAAGGCAATCCCTCCTATGTCTACTTATTTCATTTCGACTTTAAATCCTTTTAACACGTTCAGTTTAAGACCTCTAAGCTTCAGTATGGCTTCGGTGAAGTTTTGAGATAATGCTGAGTATAATAGACCCTACAAAGTACAGTTATAAGTTTTGCAACCAATTGCCTTTCGATTATGGCTTAACTTCAATACCATCCAAGTATACGCATGACATCCAATAGGTCTTCTCCTCGTACCACTATAGTCCTAGAATCTTCTCGCTCTACTCTCGGAATTCTAGCTTGAATATCTGCGTAATTTGGATGAGAGTATTTCACTCTCACGGTAATAGGCGGGTTTATTTTAAAGGGTTTAAATTCTTTCGCCCTTTGAACAGCTCTTTTAGCAGCTTCTCTAATGAGTCTTCTACTTTTCACAGGAGGTAGACACATTGCAAAATTTCTACTAAATCCCTCTTTAACAACTACTCCCTCAATATTACCTAACAGCGATTCAGCTTCTTTTACAGCCATTCTACAACCAGTAACTAAGGCTACAGGTATATTAAAGTATCCAAGTATAGAAGCATCTATCCCTATTTCTCCAACTTTTCGATCGTTTATATAAGCATCAACTATAACTCTAGTTGACATCGTATGGTCTAAAACAGCTCCCTGCGTTCCAGCCATAGCATGATAACCCACCATAAACGCTAAGTCGAAAGACTCATCCAACCCAGCCATTCTACAAGTCCTCGGCCCACCCGTGACATACCTGGCATGCTCGTGTAGTTCCTCAGGTATAAGATTAAAGCCACCGCGCGCTCCATGTAAATCATTTACAAGAATCTCCGTCACCCCTCCCTCTAATGCCCCATCTATCGCTGCGTTAACCTCTCTCGTCAGTAGTAGGCAAGCCTCTTCATACTCTTTACTACCTGGACTTGTCTGCTCTTCCCGAACAACATAACTAATACCTTCTAAATCCGTTAAAATGTACAACTTCACAGGAACACCTTCTGAAAATCACGTATGCTGAAATCTTAAGGTTTCCGTTTGTCTTCTTAAGTTTCTGATTAGTTGAATGTGAATGGAAGTTGGAAACCTACGTGGTGCAAATTCAGTACGTTTAAGTAGCAATGTATAAAGCTTTTTTAGAATAGAAGTTAAATACTTAAAGTAGTAGCACATTTAAATAATCCGATTGTTCACGTAAAGTCTTAGTTTCTAAAGAGGTTAGGGGTCTCCTTGAGCATAGATCCGTGGAGTTCAGAAATCATAGAAGACTATGAAAAACTATTCGTAGAATTCGGTTTAAAAAGAATTTCCGAAGAGATTAAATCGAATCTTAAGCATTGGAGTTTCGAAAGAAGCATAGTTATTGGACACCGGGACTTTGAAAAAGTCTACAACCGTATTATGTCTGGAAGACCGTTTATAAACATGACTGGTATAGCTACCTCAGGCGAACTACACTTCGGTCATAAAGTAATCGTAGACGTTTTCAAGTTTTTCAAGGATAGCGGTGGAAGAAACTACTTCGCCATATGTGACATAGATGCTTATGTGAGTAGGCCTGATAGTAGGGTTCCATCGCTAGAAGTAGCTAAGAAATACGCCGTTGAAAACCTATCGCATGTATTAGCATTGGGTTTGAAGGAGAAAGACGTCTACGTCCAAAGTAGGAAAGAGAGACGGTACTATGAGTTTGCATTTGAAGTTTCTAAAAAGATAACCGAGAGTACGTTTAGAGCTATATATGGACATTTAGATCTCGGTAAAATAGCGGCAAACCTGCTTCAGTATGCTGATATTCTACATCCTCAGCTTCCAGAGTATGAGGGGAAAATGCCATCAATCACGGTAATCGCTGCTGAACAGGATCCACATATAAGAGCAGTTAGAGATTTAGCAGCACGTTTACCCTACGACTTTGAACCCCCCTCGGCTCTTATAGTAGTCCATTTATCCGGACTTAAAGCTGGTAAGAAAATGTCTAAAAGCGATCCAGAAACTTGCATATTCTTAAGCGATCCACCTAAAGTCGCTGCTGAAAAAATCATGAATGCTTTTACTGGAGGACAGCCTACGGTTGCGGAGCAGAAGAAACTTGGTGGAAACCCGAACATCTGCAAGGTTTACGAATTTCTAAAATTCAACTATCCGTTTAGCGTAAGGCTTAGAGAACTATATGAAGATTGCATCGTTGGAAGGATGATGTGTGGTGACTGTAAACTGTTGACAGCAGAGTTTGTCAGAGAATTCTTAGAAAATCACCAGGAAAAACTCAAGACAACCACTGAAATCGCTAAGAGAATTGTTTATGGGGAGGTGTAACCTTTTGAAGTTTAAGCTTTCCGAAGATGAGGTGAAGCTTCTTAAAATTCTTAAGAAGTCTGGCGGAATCGCATCGGTAGATAGAATAGCGTTGGAAATGGAGCTTACTTCAGACAAAGTTGCCGCTTTAGCCTTAAACATGAGTTTAAAAGATCTTCTGAGTTTAAAAACCGAAGAGGACAGTGTTATAACGCTTACGGATGAAGGATTGAGATATGCAAAACTTGGGCTACCTGAGAGACGTATAGTGGACCAGGCTAAGGCTAAACGTATTCTGAGCATATCTGAACTTGCGAATCTTGAGGATTGGGAGAAAGCAATTGGTTTAGCCTGGCTTAAAAAGAAGGCTTGGGGTACGGTAAAAGCTGGGAAAGTAGAAGTTTCAGGGGAAGCTATTAAAGGCGTTGATGAGAAGCTTATAGAGCTTATAGCGTCTGAAGGTAGAGTTTACGTGAGTAATCTACCCTCCGAATTGAGAGAGGCAATTGATGTTTTAAAAGAGAGAAGGCTTATTAAGATCGAAAAATCTTCTACGAGGTTTATTTCTTTAAGTAAAATTGGGGAAGAGGCTTTAAAAGGAGAAATCGAAATACTGGAGGAAGTCTCTAGATTAACTAGGGAGCTTATAATTTCAGGTAGGTGGAGAAATGTCGTTTTTAAGAAGTACAATGTTGCACTTCCGAGTTATAGGATACCGATTGGTAGACTAAGCTTCGTAAGAGAAGTGTTGGACTATATTAGGCAGGTGTGGGTTGAAATGGGCTTTATAGAAATGGAAGGGCCAATACTTGAGATATGCCTCTGGAACTATGATGCTTTATACGTACCTCAGGATCACCCGGCTAGAGACTTACAAGATACATTCTATGTTAAAACTCCTAAATTCGGTAGGCTTCTAAACCAAGACTTAGTTGAAAAGGTTAAGAATACTCATGAATCTGGATGGTCGACAGGCTCTACGGGCTGGGGATATCACTGGGATCTTGAAGAATCTAAGAAAACTCTCTTAAGAACACATACGACATGTCTATCTGCTAGAACATTGGCAACGTTAAGAGATGCAGAGTTACCCGCTAAGTTTTTCGCTGTAAGTAAAGTTTTCAGGAATGAGAAACCTGACCGTACCCACCTCTGCGAATTCTATCAAACTGAGGGAATAGTGGTTGATGAGAATGCCAATATGAAACACCTCATAGGCTATCTTAAAGAATTCTTCAAGAGACTTGGATTTCCAGATGCCAGGTTTAGACCTGCCTATTTCCCGTACACTGAGCCTTCGCTTGAGGTCGAAGTCTACTATCCAAGTATTGACAAGTGGATTGAACTGGCCGGAGCTGGAATACTTAGACCGGAGGTTGTTAAACCTCTTCTTGGAAGAGAAATACCAGTTTTAGCGTGGGGTTTAGGTCCGGGTAGGATGATAATGCTAAATTACAATCTTAAGGATATGAGAGAACTTGCTATGAATGACCTCGACCTCCTCAGAAATGCTCCAGTTTGGATCGGGTGAATGTGAATGCCTGTTATAAGAGTAAGCTTAAGGGATTTTGAGAGGCTCGTCGGTCTAGCTCTTCCGATAGGCCGTTTAAGAAGCGAGCTTCCCATGATCGGTTTGGGCTGGGAGCGGGACGATAGCGAAGGATTTGAAGTGGAGGTTTTTCCAAATAGGCCAGATATGTTGAGTCCCGAAGGGCTTGCGAGGGCGTATAAAGGCTTCATTGGGCTTGAGAAAGGTATGCCTCATTACATCGTTAAATCCAGTTCTATCAATGTAAACGTTGATAGAGATATATGTGAAGTACGACCCTACTCGGTATTTGCTGTCGTTAAGAATATACCGATGGATGAGGAGGTTTTGAAGAGCATTATTCAACTTCAAGAGAAACTTCATATTTCATACTGTAGAAACCGTAGAAAAGCCTCTATTGGACTTCATGATTTAGATAAGTTCAAGCCTCCAGTTAGATATACAGTTAAAGTCTCAGACTTCAAGTTTAAACCTTTAGACTACGATAGAGAGATTACGATCAAGGAAATCCTAGAACGCCATCCTAAAGGTGTGGAATACGGACACATACTGGCTGGTTTCAATAAATATCCTATTATTGAGGATTCTGAAGGATTGGTACTTTCAATGCCTCCTATAATAAACTCCGACTATACTAAGGTAGATGTGAAGACGAGAAATATTTTCATAGATTGTACTGGTTTGGATTGGAAAACTGTAAGCTCCGTATTAAACATAATGGTAACCTCGTTAGCTGAAAGGGGGGGTGAGGTATACAAAGTTAAGGTTTTCTATCCGTTTGAAACACCATTTGGAATTGTTTTCGACTCCCCTGATTTAAAGGTTCAAGAAGTTAAGCTTTCACTAGACTTTGTTAATAAAATCCTCGGCGAAAAACTAACTATGGAGGAAGCTTTAGAGCTCCTGTGTCGAATGAGGTATGATGCTATCGAATGCTCCAGAGGAGATATTTTAGTAAAAGTACCCGCTTACAGGGTTGACATTATGCATCCGATAGATCTAGTGGAAGACATCGCTATAGCGTATGGATATGACCGTATAAAACCAGAAATACCTAAAGTTTTCACAAGTGGTGGTGAAAGCTATTTAGAGAGGTTTTCTTCAAAGGTTAGACTTATCATGGTGGGATTGGGCTTTCAAGAGGTTATAACAGACATCTTAACGAATCCGCACGACCTATTCACAGCCATGAGGGTTAAACCAGAGCCAGTTGTAGAACTGGAAAATCCGAAGACGGTTGAATATACAGTCTGCAGGAGTTGGCTTATGCCATGTCTTATGAAAATACTATCTAGAAACAGACATAGAGAGTACCCTCAGAGAATATTTGAAGTAGACGACGTTGTAGTTTTAGATGAAAATTCCGAAACTGGAGCTAGAAATGTTAGGAAGCTCGCAGCCGTTTCGACACATTCAGAAGCAGACTATGCTGAAATTAGAGCGGTTGTAGATACTCTACTTAAAATTCTAGACGTAGATTTCTGCATAAATTCTGGAGAGCATCCAAGTTTCATAGATGGGCGAATAGGGTTCATAGAGGCAACAACTGGTGAAAATTTAGGATTCTTAGGCGAAATACATCCGGAGGTCCTTGAAAACTTCGGACTTGAAAATCCTTCAGTTGGTTTTGAAATAAACTTAGAATGCATCATGAGACTTAAGGGGGTTGGGCGGAAACCCTAAACAGGCCCATGTTGACGGACCCATCTGAGAAGCCGTCCGGCTTACTATGAGGTTTGGGTTAACCCAAACATGGGACAGGCCCAAAGGGCTGCACTCCACACCCCTAATCTTCATAAAACTACTTGCCTAGACTTTACGTCAATCTTGGGGTTTAGGGAAAAATCCTTAATACAAAGTTAGGTTTTTATTTATACGGTAGGTGTCAGGTCCCATACGGAGAGAGCTGGCTGAGTAAGGCGTAGACGCCTTCTCTATGACGCTTAGTGTTAGTCATATGGGATATAACACAACCTGACACCTACCGGCCAACGGACTAGATATTGGGATTGAAAAAGAGTTCAATATGTTTCGTTAAAGTTTATGAAAAAGTTTATGTTTACCTATATCGTAAATTTACGATTACAGTTTCCATTATTGAGTAAGGATGATTATCTTGAGTACGAATGAATCTGTCATAAAGCGGGGACTTGAAGAAATTATAACTGAGGAGAGACTTAACTTTCTACTTAAAGAGGATAGGCGTTTAAAAGCATACATAGGTGTTGAACCTTCTGGTCTATTCACAATCGGATGGATGATATGGGCTCGCAAATTTAAAGACCTCATTGACTCTGGTATTGAAAGTATTCTCCTTCAAGCCACGTGGCACGCGTGGATAAACGATAAACTCGGCGGGAGCATGGAAAACATAAGGCTCTGCGCCCTATACATAGAGCACTGTCTAGAGGCATTAGGGATTCCTAGGAATAGTTATCAAACAGTTTATGCGGATGAATTGGTCTCTTCTAAAGATTATTGGAGCTTAGTGCTTAAAATAGCTAAAACTTTAACGTTGAATAGGGTTAAAAGGGCTTTAACGATAATGGGGCGTAGATCCGATGAAGCTGATATGGACTTCTCTAAACTCATATATCCATGCATGCAGGTGTCAGACATATTCTACCTCGACCTTGATTTATGCTTAGGTGGTATGGATCAGAGGAGGGCACACGTACTCGCAATAGAAATAGCTAGTAAACTTAACAGAAAGAAGCCAGTGGCATTGCATACGCCTATACTTATAGGTCTTGGAGGTTTAGGTAGGATGGAGGGAGACGTTAAGGGAGAGATGCTATACGAGTTTAAGATGAGTAAATCTAAACCTGAAACCGCCCTCTTCATACACGATGAAGAAGATGAAATTGAAAGGAAGATTATAAAAGCCTATTGTCCAGCTAGAATGGTGGAGAATAACCCTGTCCTTGAAATATGTAGGCTTATACTTTTCTCTGAGCCAGGCTTTAAATTTAAAATTGAAAGGGAAACACGTCACGGTGGTGATATTGAAGTTAAAAGTTATCGAGAACTTGAAGATTTCTACTTCAAAGGAGAATTGCATCCGTTGGATCTGAAGAGAGCTGTATCCGCGGCGTTGAATGAGCGTCTTAAACCCGTCAGAAAATACTTTAACCATGTAACTGAAGCCTATGAGCTTTACACTAAACTGAAGAATTTGGCTATAACGAGGTAGTTTTTGTTGAAGTGGACTCTAGAACGCATGGAACTTTTAACCTCGATCCTTAGAGAACTCTATGACGCGTGTGAAAATAGTATTTATATTGTTGAAGGTAGAAGAGATAAACAGGCTCTTAGAAGGCTTGGGTTTAGAGGAGAAATAATAACGCTTAAAACGTTAAATCGAAACTTAGATTCCATCGTTGAGAATCTCCACGATGAAAGGCAAATCATAATTTTAACGGATTTTGATAATGAAGGTGAAGAACTTGCTACACGGCTCTACAAAGTCTTCAAGAGCCGGAATGTTGAAGTAAATTTAGAAGTTAGACGAAAGCTAAATTCTCTTTTAAAGGGGGAGATTAAGGGCTTAGAGGAACTTGAACCTTTAATCTCTAGAATCTTCCAACAGTTTAAAACCTCTCTGCTGTTTAATCGAGGCTAACGTTAATGAAGTGGCCTTATACTCCTTTACCTAAAACAGATATTCATACGCATAGTGAATTTTCCGAGTGTAGCATCGATACAACTGTATGTGGTAATATAACTATGGCTGTTTTAAGAGGTTTAGAAGTAATAGCCATAACGGATCACGCTCAGCATGTATTGAAGGTTGGCTTTGAAAAGTATATTGAGAAAATCCTAAGGTTACGCGAATCCAATTCCACGGGTTTAAAAGTCTTAACTGGTCTAGAAGTTGACATAAAACCCGATGGAGAACCTGATGTGAATCGGAGGATTCTGAGGAAACTGGATGTAGTCATTGGAGCTTTACATAATCTCCCATACGGTAAGTCGTTCATAGAATCTTACCGAAACGTCGTATTGAAGGCTTTGAGGGGTAATTGGGTTGACGTATTAGCTCATCCAACTTATGTGAATGAGCAGAGTATAAATCTTCCAACAGAACTTATCTATGAAATCTGTGAAGAAGTACGTGAAAATTCGGTAGTTGTAGAGCTTAATTCGAATCATAGATGTCCTTCCGACGAGTTTATAAAGGTATGTGTAGATACTGGCGTAATGCTCACGCCAGTATCAGATAGTCACATTTTAAGTAGTATAGGTGTGTATGATTGGCAGCTTCAGACGCTTAAGAGGCTTAATGTTCTAGATAATGTAAAATGGTTGACTGTAGATCTCCTAAAAAAAGGAAGAAAGGGGGATTTTTAAAACTTAGTATACCGCCATACTACTGTGTCGCCGTTAGATACCCTGTATTGATCTGCCCCAACCTCCGGTGAAACCTCTTCACCGTTAGGTTTTTTAATATTGTAAAGCCACCAGCAGTTGAGCTCCATAGAGTTTTCAACGTTGTTTATTGAATCAACGAATATGCCAAATGGATATACGGTATACTTGACTTTAGCCACAGTCATTAAAGCGTTTAAAGCAGTTGCCCCCTTAACATCCAGAATTATATCTCTAAATTCCTGGATTGTACCGTTTCCATAGTCTATGATGATGTTTACTTTAACCGTTGAAGCCTTTAAACCCTCCAGAAGAGACGTAGTCTTAACGTATTCCGAGTAGTAGTAAACCGCCATGCTCGAAGCCACTATTGCCCATATGGTCAAGACTAAGACCAGCGCCATTAAAAACTTACCTTTCTCCAAATCCACCCCTCCTGACAGAGCGTATTATAGATGGTGCAAGGGTACCCATGAGAAGTGAAGTAGTAAATTCGTGGGCAGGACCCATAGGATATGGCGATGGAATGAAAAGACCAATTAGAACTGTGTAAAGTAAAACGTTAGGTTTAACAAACGGTATCATCGTAAGTATGGATGTAGCTAAATCGTAGAAAACCGTGAGTAGAAGCCCTCCCGAGGCAAGTTCCAATCTGGATAACTTACTCTTCTTATGCCAGAATAGGCCTGCTAAAAAGCCGTTTAAACCCATAAAGAAAGCCGTTATAGGGCTCCAAAATCCTAAACCGAAGAATAAGGCGTCTGAGATCACCATAGATAAACTACCTATCAGAAAACCACTATAGGGATCCGTTAAGATACCTGCGGTCATCGTGAGAAATGAGTTTAACTTAATGTTCGGAAGGACTGATAGAACTATTCTAGATACTACGGCTAATGCTGTAAAAGTGGATATTAGCGCCAGCCTCTTAGTATCCATAGTTGGATAATTATCCAACTATGGATAATATAAAGTTTTCTATGTTAATCCATATCTCTGGAGAGTGGGCGGACTATTGCATACCAGACTGCTACCACTACAAGCACCCCTAGACCAAGGAAAAGTAACGCTATAAAATACGGTAGATTACTATTAGACAGCAGTAAATGCAGTGCTAGAATAATAGCTAACGTTGATATAACAATATAGCCTATTTTAAGTTTTGATGTCAAAGCAGTCACCATGGTTTAAATCGAATTCATAAGAGTCTAGTGGAAATAAATTTTTCAACTTCTTCTAGGTATGGGCAACTATCTATAAGGCCAACTCTCGTGACTGATATAGCACCAGCAGCGTTTGCAAATAAGCCAATTCTATTTAAAGGCCATCTGTTTATCAAACCGACTATGAAGGCACCATCGTAAATATCTCCAGCTCCTGTAGGATCGATTTCTTCAACTTTAAAAGCTGGTATAGGCAATACCTCCTCCTTAGTGTAAATTGTAGAGCCTTCAGCCCCCTTCTTTAGGGCGATTATTTCAACACCCATATCTATAAGTATTCTACAAGCTTCGTCTGGAGATTTCCTGCCAGTAAGCATTATAGCCTCCTCACTACTCGGTAGTACGAGGTAGGCATTCTCGAGAACTGGTTTACAGATCCGTCTGATTTCCTCTATGCTAAGTAACTCAGGTCTAACGTTAGGATCAAGTGAAATTTTAATGCCGTATTCAACAGCTATTTCCAATGCCTTATAACAAGCCTCTTTGCTGGATTGGCTTAAGGATAAGGCTGATCCCATTATATGGAGAAACTTTGCGGATTTTATGAACTCTTCATCCACGTCTCTAGGTGAGAGTTGCCCCGCTGCGGCATGTCTAAGATGGAAGATAAACTTGCGGCTTCCAGAGGGGGAATACGTTACAAAAGCTGTTCCAGTCGTATAGTTTTCAGCGATTCTCATATGCGATGTGTCAACACCATCATTTCGGAGTCTATCTAGTAAGAGCTTACCAAACTCATCCTTACCAACAACTCCTATTAAGGCTGATGAAACTTTAAGTCTAGCTACGGCATCCGCGAATATTGCTGGAGCACCGCTTGGAAAAGGTCCTATGAATTCACTGGGCTTCGTGAAGTCCCCCATCTTATGTTTATCTATAAACTCTACCAGTGGTTCTCCAAGTGTTATAACATCTGGCAAAATCCCACCCCGATGAAATCCTACTCACCCATAACTTGTACTACTACTCTCCTCCTTTGAGGCCCATCAAGTTCAACAAGATATATATTCTGTCTAGATCCGATTAAAAGCTTTCCATCTACGACTGGGATCGTTAAGTGTCCTCCGAGTAAACTAGCTCTTATATGGGCCCAAGCATTTACAGCAAGTCTACCGTCTTTAGCGAAATAATGGTGATGATAGTAATCATCCTCTTCTGGAATAAGCTTAGAGAGGAATTTTGGAATGTCTTGTTCTAAACCAGGCTCATCTTCATTTATCGTTAACCCGGTCGTAGTATGCATCGTATAGACGTGTACGAACCCATCTTTAATACGGCTCTCTTTTAAAGCATTGTAAACATCGCTTGATAAGTTTATGAGGTGGGTAGGCATTTCAGATACTATATCTATTATTTTCGTAAAAATTTTCATTTTCACTCCTCCTCTATGTCCAGAATCCTTAAGGCGTTTAACCTCATAATTTTATCCAACACTGATCTTTCAAGTGGTAAACTCTTAACTGCTTCAACCATTTTAAAAGGCTCCATCCTAGGCCAATCCGACCCGAATACTACTTTATCTGCGAGGAAACGTGAGACGAAGCTTGGTGTTAAAATCTTAGTAAAGACGTGGAGTATATGTTCTTTGGGCGTTCCAGTGAAAACTCCGCTTAAATCTAAATAAACGTTTTCATACTTTACAGCCATAATAGCGGCTTCCCAAACCCATGGAAAACCCATATGTGCTAAGACCACTTTAAGATCCTGAAAATTTACCGCAACATCTTCGACCTCGAGTGGATGGCAATAGGTTAATTCCGCTCTTCTAATCCATGAAACTCCTGTGTGAAATAGCAGTGGCATATTGAGTTGTTGCGCTCTTTCGTAGAAAACGTAAAGCCTTCTATCGTTCGGTTTAAAACCCTGAAGCGGCGGATAAAGTTTAACGCCTTTAAATCCTTTTGAATGGGCTCTCTCAAGCTCGTCTACAGCTTCATCTCCTTTAATCGGGTTTAAGCCAGCGAAGCCTATAAACATCCCCCCAGTCTTTTCTACAATACTTTTAATAGACTCGTTAGGAGGGATTTCTCCCTCCGGTGTAGCTATGGAGAGTAAAACGGCCTTAGATACTCCAGCTGTTTTCAACATCTTCACAAGAGCATTTAAAGGTTGTACAGACGTACCTATATGGTAAATTTCTCTAACCTTTTTCTCAAGTTGTTTTTCTCCTAAGAGGGCTTCCTCTATCACAACTGGATGGATGTGGAAATCTATCGCTGAGCCTATTGCAGACATATTGAAGTAATGTTCTCCCTAATCTATATATAAGGATTCTTGAAAAACTGTAATCTAAGTTGAAGAGTTGACGTTTAAAGTCATCCTGTAGGCATCAGCTCCATCCCAATAGTAGTTCTTCAAGGTTTTGACTATTTTAAAGCCGAGTTTCTGGTAAAGCTTTAAAGCTCGAATGTTATCAACCTTAACTTCAAGAATTACTCTCTTAGCACCTAAGTCTTTAAGCCGTTTAATGCTCTTCATTAGGAGTTTCTCCCCTATGCCAATACCTCTGTAATTTGGGTGGACAGCAATAGATATTATATGCCCCTCGGAACCTCTTAAGACGGATGCGGAGTATCCCACTATGCAACCGTTTAAAGATACTACGAGGAATGTTTCAGGGCTTAGGTGCGCAAGTGTTTCAAGGTATGAAGATGGATAAGGTCTTTCAAATGAAAGGCGTTCAATAAGGTAGATGCTTTTCAAATCCTCGTGTTTAACGGTTCTAATCGTTAAATTGCTCAATCCTAGATCAACTCTTATTAGGAGATAGTCTACTACATTATCAGAGGATGAGGATTTTAAACTTAAATCTTAAGGAGGGTGTTGCAGAACTTGTGCCTGAAAGTATAGACGATCTATGGCATTTAGTGAATATAGTGAAACCCGGAGACCTAGTAGAGGCTAAGACCAGTAGAATCATAAAAATTAGAGGTTCTATGGGTGAAGTTGAAGGTAGGTCTAAAGTTAGCTTAAACATCAAACTCAAGGTTGAAGCCGTCCAACTCGACTTATACGTTAAGCGTCTGAAAATCTATGGGGTTGTTGAAGATTCTGGAAACGTGGAAGGTTTAAAAGGTAGACATCATTCCATCAACCTTAAGGTAGGCGAACCTATATCTCTGTTTAAGGACAAATGGCTTCCAAATGAGCTTGAAAGACTTGAAAGAGCAAAATTAACTGAAAGCAGAAGCTTAGTAGTAGTGTCTATAGATAGGGATGAATGTTGTATAGCGGTGGTTGGAGAACGTGGTTTAGATGTTAAAGCAGAAATCCCCATTAGGCTTCCAGGTAAAAGAAATAGTGAGCTATGGGAGAGTAGCATTAAGGAAAACTTAAAAGCAATTTCAGAGGCTCTCGGAAGGCTAGACATCGGCGAGGAAGTTTTCATCTTAGTTGTTGGACCAGGGTTTTTATACGAGAAATTAGCTGAGCATTTAAGTCGAGAACCGCAATTTAAAAGTAGAATAAAAACTGGCAAGGTTAGTATAGGAGGAATTTCGGGGGTTTATGAAGCGTTAAGATCCGGCTTAATAGCTAATTATCTCGGTGAAATTCGCCTCATATACGAGGCTAAACTCTTAGATGAAATATTTAAAATCCTCTCTGAGAAACCCAACGTAGTTACGTATGGAATTAAACCGGTTAAAGACCTCGCCTCAACAGGCGCTATAAAAACATTATTAGTTTCTGAGAGACTTCTAAAGAATCTCCCAGATGGAGAGTTGAATGAGCTTCTTAAAGTCATAAGGGAAGTTGAACAGAAGAAGGGTGAAGTAGTATTCATATCTTCTGGACTTGAAAACGATAGAATATTGAGCTTGGGGGGAGTCGTAGCAATTCTAAGATATCCGTTAGCTTGATAGAGGGGTGGCGGCATCCTGTCAAAGTGGACACCCTCCCAGCCCGAGTATTTCACAGGCTTCTCAACTCCGCCCCCTCGCAAACGCTTGGCTGCCCACCTTAGGGCTGCTCCGTTCCCGGCCTGACCCGGTTCGGTGGTAAAGAGACTTAACCCCGTCCTTCGACGAGGCTGTCTCCAACCAAGCCCTGCGAGACGAAGTCTCACAGTCGTCCTGTGAAACCTCATTTGGCTGTTCGGGCTGCCGCCTTTGACGGTTAGCGGATCCCCGCATGTAGCCCATTTCGGGTTACAGGGCAGGGCTAGCTCCCCGATCCTTACCCGCCACCCCCAATAGAATCATTAATAGGAGCTACTAATTTAGTTTTACTATTCTTTTAAAGCCTATTATCAACCTTCTCGGAGAGTTCTTGAATGGCGCCCATAGTAGTATCTAAAGCTACCCTCTTCAATTTTTCAAGTGTTGTTTTATCTTCTGCTTCAACGAAGACTCTGAATAAGGGTTCTGTACCGGACGGTCTTACCAGAATCCAGTTTCGTCCATAATAGACCTTAATACCGTCTATGGTGATAATGTTATCGTAGTCTCTTGGCAGCATTTCTCCAACAATTCTGATTACGTCGTGTTTTATAAGTGGGTAAATATTTCCATCGCACTTAACGCTCAATTTAGCCTGTTCGTAATTTGGCAGTTCACTTAAAAGTTGAGAAAGTGGGCGTTTCTCCCTAGCCATTATGTCTAGAACTAAAGTAGCAGCATATATGCCTTCTCTGCTCCAAACCCAATCTCTAACAATCAACCCTATGTTTTCTTCACCACCTATCTCAGCACCAGTCTCCTTCATCTTCTCTACAACACACGATTCACCAACAGGTGTTAAAACCACCTTAACTCCAATTTTCTCAGCGACATCAAACACCACCGAGCTTGTTATGACGGTTGTAACGATTACACTTCCAGGTTTGTTTCTAAGATAGTTTAAACATATGAGTGCCAGTATCTTGTCTCCTTGAACATAATTACCGTTTTCGTCTATAAAGGAAGTCCTATCTCCATCTCCATCATGTGCAATTCCCAAGTCTGATGACGTAGACTTGACAGTCTCCATAAGTTTCGACAGATTTTCAGGTCTAGGTTCTGGTTTTCTCATCCTAAAGAAACCATCTGGTTCACAACCTAAAGTTGTAAGCCTACAGTTTAACCCCCTCAACAATTTTGGAGATGAAAAACAGGTTGCCCCTCCCCCGCAATCCAATACAACCCTATAACTTCTACTCCTTACAGCATCCACATCTATTCTATTTAGAATAGCTCTCACGTACATATCGGGTATGCCTTCAACTCTTCTAAAGCTACCTATACTGTTCCAAGACACATAATAGTCTACACCCTTACGCATTAGTTCCTCAATCTCTCTATCTTGATTCCTCGTGAATATTGCCCCATCACGATTCCACAACTTAATACCATTCCACTCAGGTGGATTATGAGATGCCGTTACCATAACCCCTCCATCGGCTTTTAGCATCTTGATCGCAAACGATAGCGCTGGTGTTGTAACAACCCCTATATCTTCAACGTTGCATCCTCCACTCAGAAGACCGGATATAACGGCCGTTGCAATCATTTCAGATGAAACCCTAGTATCTCTACCGACTACAACCCTCTTCCCAGAACCAAGGTACCCAGCCATGCATAAACCGACTTGAAGGGCCAGCTGAGGAGTTAAATCTCTATTCGCTATCCCCCTTATACCAGCAGTTCCGAAAGAAGGTTTTAAGGGGTTTACACTCAAAGCCCGAATCACCTATGATAATTTGAACCGAAACTATTTAAGAAATTACCCATTCGTAGAGTTCACCATCCTCTAAAACGTTAACTCCTAGCTTTCTAAAAAACCTGTTAATGTTTCTGATGTCTCTCTTTAGAAACTCGTGGCTGAGAGGATGGTCTATTGAAACGGCCTGCGATAAGTCTATCAGATAGGGTAAGCCTTTCCAATACATTATATTGTATTCGCTGAGATCTCCGTGGACAAGTTTAGCCTCTTTATATAATTTCCTCATATCGTTCAAAATCATCTTATAAATTCTCGCTGGATTCTTAACTTCCACTTCCCTTATAAGTGGGGCTGGTATGCCTTCACGTCCTATGAAGTCCATAACTAAAACGTTGTTTTCAACTGCAATTGGTCTAGGGACTCTAACGTTACAGATATAAGCCTCTTTAAGGTTCTTAAACTCTTTTAAAGCCCACTGGTATATAAGCTCTCGCCGGTCTCTTTTAACGTTTTTAAATCTCGGATCCCCCTCTATGTACATGATCATTCCTGTTCTAAATTCAGATGTAACTGTCAAGTAGATTTTCACGGCGAGGTCTTCATTCCCTGGACCCCTAGCCCAGAATATCTTACTCTCCTTCCCAGCTTTAATGGCGCCATACATTTCAGAGATAGTTCCTTGTCTGATCATGTTGTATAAGGTTAGGAGAGTAGGCTTATCGAAAACCTCCTCGAGAGCTTCATATTCTTCAGAACGTTTAACTTTGAAAAGCTGTTCAATTATATACCTCTTCTCTCTAAGAAGAAGCTTCTTCTCATGTTTAAGAAAATCATCTCTCTTCAAGTTGGAAGCCTTCTAATTCGCTTTCTAAGCCCAGTCTTGAGGAATATATCCGTTTTTAGCAAGCCAATCTACTTGATTATGAGTATAACGCCACGTTACATCTCCTCTAGTCTCGGATTGGAAATCCCAAGGAGATACGAGAACTATATCACCCTCCTTAATCCAAACTTTACGCTTCATTTTACCTCTAATCCTGCATAGCCTCGTATGTCCATCTACACATCGTACTACAAGTCTATCATAGCCAAGAAGTTTCTCAACCATTCCTAAAACCTCGCCCGGACTAGGTAATACGAGAGTTTTAATTTCTTCTTCGCTAATGACTTTCCTTTTACCCAGCTAAGATCAGACCTCCCTACTACTTATAGGTGGAGAGGCTAGGCTAATATAAACATTGATTTGTTAAGACGATGGAGACTTCTCTCGATTTAGCCCTGCAAATCCACCTACTTTTTCTTTTTAGAAGAGTTCGGTTAAGCCTCCGCTGGTTACACCGCCTTTCTCATCGGTATCCTCATGCTTAGTAGTACTGTCCGAGCGTCTAAGCCCTCGGCCGGTTAGCATCTACTACATCTATTACTCTTAGACGTGGTCGGCAGCCTCGGAATGGGGCCGTCATAGATATTATGTCGTTGTCTTCTATCCCTTGGGAAGGGGTTTAATCTGAGCCTTCACCACAAGTCTCTGCGTGAAGCCGTAAACCCGCTCGGGGATTCTCCACCTCGGGGTGTTAACCCGTGGGGCTGGAGCTCTTCAGCCTACATTAAGCTGTACAAGGCTTTCACAGTACATGTTGGGCTTGATTCTAAGGAAGGAGTGTCACTCAA
>CALKCG010000047.1 GCA_938082915.1 uncultured archaeon
GGCTGGTATGAACATAAAAATGGATGGGCATGTACTTGAAATCTGTAGAAGGCTTGGGTTTAAAATTTCAAGCTACGATAGGAGGCTTGAGCCTGTTGAAGTTAAAACTAGAGAGGGTCTGTCGACGGGTTGGGGTGCAGAACAGGCGATTAAAACTTTGGAAGGGGAAGTTCCAGACCTCATATATCATGAGGGGGATTGGGGTAAGGAACCCATGATAACCGTTTTAGGAGTAGATGCTTTAGACGTAGCATCAAAAGTCGTTAAAATTGCCGAAGCCCTAGAGGCCCATTTTAGCGTAGAATAAGTCGACGGCTTTCCTTACGAATTCCCTATCTATATAACCTAAAGGCGACGGTGTCTCATATATCCTCTCAGGTAGATTTAAATCTTTGAGCTTGAATCCTTCCCTCACTTTAAACCTGTTCTTCTCTCTGAGAAACTCTAGCCCCAACTTTACAAGCTCAGAAGAGTTAAAACTATAGCCGACGGCCCTCAAGGCTTTCTCCACAAACGCGGGATTATATATCCCCCTAGCGAAGAAGCAAACCACTAGGCTTGAGAGGATTTGACGCCAAGATTCCTCTTCCAGCAGATAGTCGACGATTTCCTCAATAGATGGTTTACGGTTTTCCTTTAAAATCTTTTGGTCTAGACTATAACCAGCTGAGTCTAAATGACTGTGTCTAGCACCTGTTAAAAATCCTATATGAGCTGCCGGACCAGTATGGTAGCCTGGCATTTCATTCCCACCGAGTGATAAAGCATAACTACTTCCGCCATACTTACTCGAAGCATACATCACCCCCATTGAAAGGTCTCTGTAGAACTCCGTCGGCTGTTCTACGATTAGCCTCATAGCTTTAAGGTATGTCCTCCAATCACCCCATCTAGGTTTTAAACCAGCAGTCTCCCTTTCCGAGATTAAACCTTTCTCAAATGCCTCCGTCATCCACGCTAATACTACGCCAGTAGACATTGCATCAACAGCTAAAACCTCGGCTTCATGGAAAAGTTTAAACATACCCTGCGTGTCCGATATGCCGAGCATGGAACCCAAGGCGTAGATCGGCTCGTAATCGTAGGATATCATAGTGGTCTTGTAGAAGTATGGTTCATCTTCGTACGGCTCCCTTAACGCTGCCAAGTGTATGCAAGCTACAGGGCAATGACTACATGCAACTCTACGTCCCAGATAATTCTCGGCGAGAAAATCTCCGGAGATTTTCTCAGCGTCTTCAAATCTGGCTTCCTTAAGGTTTCTAGTTGGAAGACCACCTATCTCATTCAATGGGGAAACATTCATAGATGTCCCTATATCGTGGTACTTACGCATAATCGCCGTTCGAGTAGCTGCGTTAAATATTTCATCGTAGAGAGTTCTGTAGAGTTTAACATCCTTAACTGGTATTATTCCCGCTCCCGATACCACTAGTGCTTTAAGTTTCTTACTGCCGAAGACCGCTCCCAATCCAAGTCTACCAAAATGTCTATATGTTTCCGTTGTCACACACGCATACCTGACCAATTTTTCGCCAGCAACACCTATGCGCATTATGGATCTAACGCCAGCACCAGGCTCTCTTTCCCGTAGAATCCTTCCAACGGTTAAACTGTTTCCAACACCCCATAGACCTGAAGCATCCCTGAAGAAGACTTTCCCACCGTGTATTGCTACGTATATCGGAGTTTCACTAGCCCCTTTAATAACTATAGCCTCATATCCTGCTAATCTTATTGCCGTAGCACTTCTACCACCAGCATGGCTTTCACCAAGATTCCCAGTTAAAGGCGATTTAAACAGTGCGATTGTTTTTGAAGCCATGGGGTATAGTCCTGTAAGCGGGCCAACTGCGAAAACTATGACGTTTTCAGGTCCAAGAGGGTCTGCACCTTTAGGTAGCTCTTCCTCTAAGAGTTTTATGCCAACGCCGACCCCTCCAATTCTATTAGCAAAAAGCTCAGATTGATCATCAACCCAGCTTCGTTTCCTAGATAAGTCTATGTGAAGAACTTTTCCATACATTACTTCCTCACCCCTTCAAAAGATAGAACTTTATAGGGACAATAGTTTACACAATAACCGCAGTATAAACATACTATGGGCTTGTTAAGTTCATAATTCCAGAATATTGCTCCAAAAGGACAGGCATCTCTACAGTGACCACATCCAATGCATTTATCTTGGTTTAGTCTAACTCCGCCCCCCTCTCTAGCTGTTAAAGCCCCAGTAGGGCAGACTTTCTGACACGGGGGAGATTGACAGGCTCTACATACTATAACGGTGAAACCTCTTTCAATTCCGCCTGTTGATTTAACGAGTATAGCTGAAAGACCTAAGCCGCCATATCCAAGTCTTCTGCTGCATGCAAACATACAAAGCTGGCAGCCTACGCAACGTTCATTGTCTACTACAGATACTCTTTTAGCGCACATATAATCCACTTTCCTAGTGAAACATATTATTTAATAAGTTTTTCAATTAGATATTCCTAAGGAGTCTTTACATGCATAATTTATTGAAAAACCATAGAAACGAAGGAATAAAATTCATAAACTTCTTTTAACAATAAAAAATATTTGAGCTCTATGAGTGTAGCTCTAGTGCCTATCAATACTGAGACTGGAGTTGAAGAAAAAGTTCTTGAAAAATTGAAGAGTATAAAAAATGTTAAAGAGGCATTTATCGTATACGGTGTCTACGATATGATAGCAAAAGTAGAGGCAAATGATCTAGAAGAACTCAGAGATGTAGTATCCACCCGTATAAGGCGAATTGAAGGCGTAAGATCAACTGTAACGCTTATAGTAGTCTCTTGACATTCTTCTCGTAGAACGGTGTTCAAATGCGGAGATGTACCGTAAACCTCTATTACGGTAATGAAAGTAGAAGCCTCGAAGTAGATGAAAGTAGAATCCTAGGTATAATAGAACCGCGGCGTGTGAAACCTAGTAAGCCTATAGATTCCATAATCAGAGATTCTCTAATAAACCCCATAGGCTGTATGAGAATTAGAGATTGCGTCAAACCCAATATGACTATTGCCGTGATTTCAGAGGACAATACGAGGATATGTCCCGTAGATAGGATACTGCCCTACGTATTGGCTGAATTAAAGGGAAAAGGTGTTAAACGTGAAAACATCAAGATAATAATGGCTCTTGGAACACATAGACCTATGACGAAGGATGAAATGGAAAATAAGCTTGGGAAAGATATTGTTGAGGAGTATGAAGTTATAAACCATATATGGAAGGATGAAGATGAACTCGTTGAAATAGGTCTAACGGATTCAGGAGTCCCCGTGAAAGTCAATAAACATGTATTAAAGACGGACTTCAAAATAGGCATCGGCAACGTTATTCCCCACAGAGTTTCAGGATATTCAGGTGGTGCTAAAATCATTCAACCAGGCGTATGTGGAGCTGAAATTACCGGTGAAACTCATTGGAAGGCTGCTTTAATACCTATAGAGGAAATGTTGGGAGTTGTTGAAAATCCTGTAAGATGGGAAATGGAACGTATAGCTACAAAAGTTGGTTTAAATGCTATTATAAATACCGTGTTGAATCGAGATAGGGAAGTCGTCGACGTTGTATTTGGAAGTCATATTAATGGTTTTAGAGATGCTGTTAAAACCGTAGATTCGATTTACAAGTTTAAATTGGAAGAAAAAGCCGACGTAGTTGTCGTAGATAGTCATCCGGCGGATTTAGATATGTGGCAGGCAGTTAAAGCCCTCTTTCCAGCTGCTTTAGCTGTTAAGAAGGGGGGAATCATAGTCTTCCTAACACCATGTCCCGAGGGCGTTTCAAGAGAACATCCTGAAGTTGAAAAGCTAGGTTATCAGCCTATACCAGTTGTGAAGAAGATGGTTGAAGACGGATCTATAGATGACCTTATAGCGGCGGCACACATAGTCATGGTTAGGGAGGTTCTAGATAGAGCCAAGTGCATAATAGTTTCAGGTGGTTTAAGTAGAAGTTTAGCTTACAAGCTTGGCTTCGATTACGCCGATGATCTGCAAGAAGCAGTAGATGAAGCTTTAAGAGAGAAAGTAGATGGTAAGTTGCTAATTATGCGTATGGGTGCTGAGCTAGCTTTAAGTTAAGCCTTAAATCTAATTTCACCTACTATGAATCTCAACAATACAGCCATCTTCAACGAGGTAGTTTAAACCAACCCTTAAGCCCTTAATGCCTCCACTCCAAATCCTAGCGTATCTAAATCTTTCAAATAGCTCTCTATGGATGCTTTTAGCGACATCGCCAACTGTAGCACCTTTCCTTAAGACTATAGGTTTAGAATCTGGTTTAACGGTTCCAGGCGGCTTGGTATATACTCTTATTAACTCTAACGTTTCAACTAGTGCATTTCCAATGCTGTTTAACCCCATCCCAGTGAGGCATGAAACGGGGATTACTTTTAATCCGTCAACCAATTGCAAGAGATTATTAAGGTTCTCTTGGGAGCCCGGGATGTCCATCTTATTGGCTATTACAATGGTAGGCTTATAAGTAGACATACCGAAAACAGCATCCTCAACATCATCGATCGATACTTCTCCAATGAGTTTTACGAAGGCCGATTTGAAACCATAACCCGTTAGAAGGTCTTTAATGTCTTCAAAAGAGCAATGAATGAGTTTTCCTCCGCCACCCATAGTTATAACACCAGCGGTTTTACGTATGATCTCCACGTGTCCTTTAGGTTTTTTAACGAGTATTCTTGAATTTTCAAATTCTTCTGTAAGAATCTGCCACTGTTCAATGGGATTTCTTGAGGCATCTATCATAAGTATTAAACCATCAGCGTTTCTAACTATATTCATCGTCTTTAAACCATAACCTTTCCCCTCAGACGCCCCCTCCATTAAAGCGGGCAGTTCTACAAATTGAAAATCTATTCCCTCATAGCGGAAAGTCCCGACAACGGGAAGAGTTGTCGTATAGGGTATGGCGCTGATAGGTGGTTTAGCATTTGTTAAAGCCGATAAGAGGCTGCTTTTACCGACATTAGTTAAGCCGACAACAGCTATTTGTACGTCACCTGCTTTTTCAACGGCAAACGGGTCTTTAGCCGTTTTCCTCCCCCTTTTCCTGACTTTAATCTCTTCCTCCAGGGAAGAAATTTTCCTTTTAACGTTGATTATAAGCTTAGCAGTACCCTTATGCTTCGGACAGATCGAAAGAAACTCTTTCATAAGTCTGATCTTATCCTCAATATTCCTAGCTGCTACAACCTCAGCCCATTTACTTTTAGCTTTATCCGGGAGGTTTGTAACCATCTAACTATGATAAAAGTCCTAATGAGTCTATAAAAAATGTTTCAAAGAGGGCGTCTATGGGTAATATCATGGTTTAATGATGAATGAACATGAGTATGTGAAACTTTGGAAAAGCTTAAAGGTTACACAGTTTTGAAAGTAACCTTGAACTTGGTGTCCTCAATGACTGATAGACTTTTCCACATAGCACTACCTGAGGATATTAAGAAAGGACTTACTACGGATGTATACTTTACACGTACGAAGAAGATTCTAGAGGCACTTAAAATGGATAAAGTAAGAGTCGTAATGGAGGTGACCTCTGGAAAACTGCCGAGGGATTGGCCTTGGGCAGTATTCTGCGGTTTAGAGGATGTTTTAACACTTTTGGAGGGGCTTCCGGTAAACGTCTTCTCTTTACCAGAGGGAACAATTTTTAAACCATTTGACGTCGATGGTTTGAGAGTACCCGTTATGGTAATTGAAGGTCCCTATGGAGATTTCTGCATATATGAAACGCCTTTACTCGGCCTCGTATGTCAAGCCTCCGGCATAGCTACGATGTCTGCGAGAATTAGAAAAGTGGCTAAAGATAAAATTGTAATGGGGTTCGGCATACGTAGAATGCATCCCGCTCTAGCCCCGATGATAGATAGGGCAAGCTACATAGGCGGTGTAGATGGAGTATCGAGCGTAATAGGAGCGGAAACCATAAGTAAAAGGCCTATGGGAACCATGCCTCACGCTCTCATAATAGTTTTAGGGGATCAGGTAAGGGCTTGGAAGAGCTTCGATGAGTTTATCGAAGAAGACGTCCCTAGAATAGCTCTCGTAGATACATTTTATGATGAGAAAATAGAGGCTATCATGGCTGCTGAAGCATTAGGCGATAGACTTTACGGTGTAAGGCTAGATACCCCGGGGTCTAGGAAGGGAGATTTCGCAGCGATAGTTAGAGAAGTTAAGTGGGAGCTTAAAACTAGGGGATATGATCATGTTAAAGTCGTAGTTTCAGGAGGACTTGATGATGAAAATATTCCTAGTCTCGTGGAGGCTGGTGCGGATGGTTTTGGAGTCGGCACGTCTATAAGTAATGCACCTACCATAGACTTCGCAATAGATATAGTATGCGTTGAAGATAAACCCATTGCTAAGAGGGGGAAGCTCTCCGGTAGAAAACAAGTCTGGAGATGTGAAAAATGCCTAGCAGACTATGTTAGACTCATATGGGAGGAGGGGCCTAGATGTAGATTTTGCAATGGAGAAACAGTACCCATGCTTAGAAAATACATGGATAACGGTAGGGTGTTGATTAGTGAGGGTGTTGAGGATATACGTAGGCGGACGCTATCCCAGCTTGAGAAGGTTCAAGTTTAATCACGTATTCTCTCGCAATCATTATTCCTCAACCGAATACCAACCATAAAGGAGAGAGTAAGCTGATAGAGTCAAGGGCCCTATTATGCGACAATTTTTAACTATGTGATCTTCTTCAGAAGACGCGAGTAGAAGTCAAATGTTTCTGCAAAATTTTAAATTTTCTACTAAAGCCATTATAGTAATGACCTATATGAAAACCGTAGGAGTTGGGGTTATAGGTTGTGGTTCCATAGGTAAATACCATATAGATAGATGTCTTAAACTTAGTGAGGCTAAAGTCGTAGCCGTCTGTGACATAGATAAAGAGGCTTTAAAAGAGGTGAAAGAGAAGTTTAAGGTAGAGAACCTTTACGTCAATTATCATGATCTACTGGATAGGAAAGATATCGATGCGGTTGTCGTGAGTTTACCGAATTATCTTCATGCACCCGTAACAATCGACGCTTTAAAAGCTGGAAAACACGTTCTCTGCGAGAAGCCTCCGGCTTTAAGTGCTAAGCAGGTCGAGGAAATGTTTGCAGCTTCTAAAAAATCAGGTAGGAAGTTGGTCATAGGATTGACTAGAAGATTCTCCAATACGACGAGAGTTTTAAAGAAGTACGTCGAAGACGGAGCATTAGGGGAGGTATACCTAGCTAAATGCGGCTACCTTAGAAGAACAGGTATACCAGGCATGGGAAGCTGGTTCACTACGAAGACTTTAGCTGGATCAGGGGCGGTATTCGATATAGGTGTTCACGCATTAGATATGACGTTTTGGGTCATGAACGATTTTAAAGCTGACTCTGTATACGCTTCAACATACGCTAAATTTGGACCAAGAGGTAAAGCTGCTGGAGATTGGGGTAAACCAGTCCCAGGAGGACCATTCGACGTGGAAGACCTTGGGGTAGCCCTTATAAAAATGAAGAGCGGGGCTACAGTCTACCTAGAAGCTGCATGGGCTAGTTTTGCACCTAAAGCTGAGTTCTACGTCCATCTCCTAGGTGATGCTGGCGGATTAGACTATCCAGCTATGAACTTAATAACAGAAGAGAATGGAAGAATCGTTACTAGGAAAATCGAGTGTGAAGAGAAAGAAGACCCCTACCTAGTAGAGATGAGACATTTCATAGTAGACTGTGTATTGAAAGACGAAGAGCCTATTACTAAACCTGAAGAAATAACACTGTTGCAGAAAACCCTTGACGCCATCTTAGAATCTGCTGAAAGGGGAGGAGAAGTTAAAGTCCATTAAAACCCATGACTCACACTTCGATTAAATTCCCCTGTCAAAACTCTTCCTTTTCTTTTAGCCATCTGCCTATGTAGCTCACTATGGTGGAAGGGCTCTAAACCTGCCTTTTCTGCTCCGGAAGTATGGCTTCCTACG
>CALKCG010000048.1 GCA_938082915.1 uncultured archaeon
AACCGCGAAAAACTAAATATTTAAACCTAAAAACTTTTTTAAACCGTTATATCTATTGCGGATAGTAACCTCTGTAACATTAGCGGCCTCAGCAACTTCCTTCTGAGTCTTTTTCTCCTTCTCTAACGTACACGCCATGTATAATGCAGCAGCCGCTAAACCCATGGGATCTTTGCCCGAAGAAACTTTAAGCTCTTGAGCTTTCTTAAGTAGATCTATGGCTAGTTGTTGACACTTCTCGCTTACGTTGATTTTAGAAGCTATTTTTGATATGCATTTGATCGGATCAGCTATAGGCATTATTATATCAAGTTCTTTAAGTAGAAGCCTATAACACCGGGCTATGTCCTTCTTAGGAATTATACTGACATCTGCAACCTCTTTGAGAGTTCTAGGGGTTTCCGTTTGACGACAAGCTGCATACAGGGATGCAGCCGCTATGGCAGCTATACTTCTACCTCTAACTAAACCCTTATCTAAAGCCTTCCTGTAAATGAGGGCTGCCTTCTCTTTAACAAGCGGAGGAATGTGAAGCTTATCCGATAACCTATCGAGTTCGGCCATCGCCTGGCTGAGGTTCCGCTCAATAGAAGAATGAACTCTACTCCTTATCTGCCAACGTCTAAGTCTAAGCATTCGAAGCCTCATATCAAGCGGCAGTTCGCGTCCAAAAGCATCCCTATTGATCCTGGTTATAACAGTTGAAAGCCCTTTATCGTGGACGGAATATGATATAGGTATGCCGACTCTGGCCCTTTCATCCCTCTCTTCCTGCGTGAAAGCTCTCCATTCAGGACCCTGATCCATAAGCTGACTACTTATTACAAGCCCACAATTCCTACAGACTATTTCACCCTTCTCATAATCCATAACCACGTTTGTACTACCGCACTCTGGACAAGCTTCAACCTTAGAAGCAGAATTTCTAGCCTTACCACTAGAAGAAGCCTCCAAGCCATTCCTCTTGATATCGATAAGACTCATAACTTCTTCCTCTTAAGATGGCAACTCCTATAAACAACCTAATTCAAAAGGAGAGCCATCTCAAGTGGAGAAATTGATTTAAAAAACTTATATATAAGCTTTATCATTTCGTGATGGTTTAAAATTAGGAAAAACTTAAACTTAAGAAACTGCAAGAATATAAAAGAGGCGGGGGTTGCCGAGCCAGGACAAAGGCGCAGGACTTAAGATCTCAATAGTAAAAGGGCTAGATTAGAAATCCTGTGGCGTAGGCCTTCGTGGGTTCAAATCCCACCCCCCGCACTAATCTACTGGTAAACTGTAAATGCTTAGATGCCGTTTCTTTTGCGAAGCTGAGTATGGGCAAGGCACTACGACTAAATACTGTACCACTATGTTTATTTGCCCTCTTTGGAGATTATTGAGGATTGGAAGTGGTATGTGGGAGAGAAGCTGGCGTTTTCGATTTCAAAGTTTGCGGTTAAGCGGGTTTGAGGATTTTTACTAGTGTGAGGGGCCTTCCGAAGATTCCGGTGATCCCTGCGGAAAGAACAACCGTAACCCATGGGGCTGGCATGCCTACTACACAGCCAGGTCCTGAGGAAAGAGGCCTGAAAAAGAAGGATAGTTAAAGGAATGTATCCATAGGAGCCATCAGGAAGATGACGAAGAGGGGTATAAGAAACGATCGCCAAGTAAGGGCACTTCCTAAAACCTTAGTCTCCCGGATAACCCGTTACTCTGGAACCAAGGAATGCGCTTATGTCTAAATCTCCTTTATGTGAAGACGAAAACATTTTTACGGTTGAAGACTATTTATGATGCCTTATGAAAAGCTGGTTTAGACCCAAAATATCCTTAGAGGGATTCTGGAAATTCAGAGTTGATAAGGACGACATTGGTGAGAAAGAGGGTTGGTTTTCATAGCAAACGCTACCATGAGGGTTATTTAAACTCATACTACGTGGAAAAATCTCCATAGAACTTATTTTCAATATTCAGATATGATAAACTTGAAATACTATTGAAAAGTTTTAGAAAATATTGAGGAGGAATTGTATGGAAAAATTGGAAGTTGAAAAAATTGTTTCACAAATGACTTTGGAAGAGAAGGCTAGATTCGTTGTAGGCGTTGGATTGCCAGGTTTCTTCGGAAACCCCCATTCACGAGTTCAGGGGGCTGCAGGTGAAACTCATCCAATACCTAGGCTTGGCATTCCATCAGCCGTTTTAGCAGATGGACCAGCTGGTCTCAGGATAAACCCTACGAGGGAGGGGGATGAAAAAACCTACCATGCTACTGCGTTTCCGATTGCAACCATGCTCGCTTCAACTTGGAATAGAGAGGTTTTAGAAGAGGTTGGGAGAGCCGTTGGAGAAGAGGTTAGAGAATACGGTGTAGATATACTCCTCGCACCAGCCATGAACATCCATAGGAATCCACTCTGCGGGAGAAACTTCGAATACTATTCTGAGGACCCTCTGCTTACGGGTGAAATGGCAGCATCTTTTGTAAGAGGTGTTCAATCTCAAGGGGTGGGCGCTTGTCTAAAGCACTTCGCCGCTAACAATCAGGAGACGAACCGTACGACGATCGACACCATCGCTTCTGAAAGGGCTTTAAGAGAAATCTACCTTAAAGGCTTTGAAATAGCCGTTAAAAAGTCGAAGCCTTGGGCTATAATGAGTGCTTACAATAAGCTGAATGGTAAATACTGTTCACAGAATGAGTGGCTTCTAACCAAGGTTTTAAGAGAACAGTGGAGTTTTGAAGGATTCGTAATGACAGATTGGTATGCGGGTGACGACCCGATTGAGCAGATGAAAGCGGGGAACGACCTCATAATGCCCGGTAAAGCCCACCAAGTAAACCCGAAGAGGAAAGACGAAGTCGAGGATATTGTAAACGCCGTTAAAGACGGGGGGTTGAGCGAAGAAGTATTGAATAGAAACGTGAGGAATATTTTGATGGTTCTCTTAAACTCGCCATCTTTCAAAGGGTATGAGTACACGAATAAACCAGACCTCGAAGAACACGCGAAGATCGCCTATAAAGCCGGTGTTGAAGGTGCTGTACTGCTTAAAAATGATGACGTGCTTCCAATTAAGGAAGACGCTAAAATCGCCGTATTCGGAGTTGGGCAAATAGAAACGGTTAAAGGTGGGACTGGAAGCGGCGATACGCATCCAAGGTATGTCATATCCATACTCCAGGGTTTAAGGGAGGGGAAGCTTAACATTGATGGGGAATTGGCGAAAACATATGAAGATTACGTC
>CALKCG010000049.1 GCA_938082915.1 uncultured archaeon
TGAACTCCTAACGATGGAGCTGCGCCACAAGAGGGCAAATGAACGGTCACGTGCAGACGTTCTAACCGAAATAAGGGCATCCGAAGAACGAATGGAGAGGATGCTGAGTTCCTTCCAAAGCTGGATGGAACGTCGTATAGACAAAGAGGATTAGAAACAGATTTGATTTTGTTTGACAAGAAGTAGTGTTTGTTCGTGTTAAAGCTATTTAGCTCAATGTCTTTTGTTTGAAATGTCAGTTTATGACGTGATATCTAATATTGCTAATATCATCAGCACGATTGTCCACAACATAATATGTATGTCTTCCAATGACGAATTCAAATATCTATCTTTTATTCTTGTAAATTATATTGTAACACAGAAAACATTAATTGATTTGATTGCATTGTCTCTCGCTATATAGTAATTCCTCTTCTCCGTTTTTGTGTGTGGAATGTTGGCAACTTTTGCATTGCAATGATTACAAGATATCCTTCAAGAAGAGCATCCTACACAACATCATAGATATATTTCATTATTATTTGTCGTGTTTGAGGTTGTTTCTACACAGGAGCTCTCCGATCACTACTTCCACCCCTACCAAAGCTATTAAAGAACCCTTCAACACTTGGATGCCAGAGGTTTTAAAAAAACGACAGGCTTCTGAAGTTCCTGATGGGGCATAAGGCGCACGAGGACCTGAGCAACTATTACGCGAGCGTTTTTCGAGGATCATGTTAGAAGAGGGATGGTCAAGAGCCACTACTTTAATCTTGTTAAGGTGTAGGGGGCATGTCAATCGACTTCGTTGAGGTTAAAGTTAAGGTCGAGGGCATGATGAGGAAAGTCGCAGTCTTCGGCTCCGGGAAGATGATAGGCGTGGGCGCCAGGAGCGTTAAAGAAGCCGAGAAAGCTGAAACACGTAGAAAGACCTGCTTATGAAAATAGAGTGTAGCTACACGTAATCTTCCCCTTCTAATGAAGACCTTCAACTTGAGCGTTTAGACATTTCCCCACTCAATATTCAGCAGGCAAGATGCTATTATAGTTTAATGCAACATTGACAGTATTAACACCCATACAAGTTCAAAATTGTCACCCTACCTCAGTCTCTTAACAAAACGGAAAAATGCTTAAGATCCGTCCTGCCATTTTTTAAAGGGCCGTGAAATTTCTTGGAGTAATCTTTATAAAAGATCTAGGTTTAATTAAACATGCCCGGGGTAGCTCAGCCTGGTAGAGCTTCCGGCTGTAGACCTCGCCATAATTGGCGTAGGTCGTCCAGCTTACCAGGCGGACAGAAACCGGAGTGCCGTCGGTTCAAATCCGGCCCCCGGGACCTACCTTTTCCCTGTAAGTATATGGAAACTGTAGAGATTATTTTTTGAATATTGGGCGGTACGGATTTGTGTTTGCTAAGTCTTATAACAACCTTCAGGTTAAAATTATTGGGCTGGGGTAGAAATCATGGTAATTGACTGTCATGTCCACAGTTTAGGAGTTGAAAAAATTGATGTTGTTTTAAAAGGTATGGATAAGGCTGGGATAGATAAAGCCATTATATTTTCGCCGTATCCATCACCCCACATGGGTAGAGAAGAGAAGATAATCCCTAGGACAGCTGCTGGCGTGACTCGGCATTTAGAGTTTAGTTATGCAAATGTTACGTCTGAAAAACAGAAGGAGGCTGTAGAGTTCATAGCACATCTTCAGAAGGAGGCTCCAGATAGGATTATAGGATTTATCTGGCTTGAACCTAGACTTAAAGATGCTGTTCAACTTCTAGAGTGGGCGGTTACATCTAAAGAGTTAAAAGGTGTTAAAATGATACCGGATCACTGGTATCCTTACGACGAATTTATGTTCCCCATCTATAAGAAAGCTGAGGAGCTTAATACTCCAATACTATTTCACTCTGGGATATTGTATGGCTTTAAAGACTCTTCAAGGTTCTGCAGACCTGTGAATTACGAGGTTTTACTAAGCTTTCCAAACCTTAGATTTGCTTTAGCCCACGTAAGCTGGCCATGGGTAGACGAATGTATAGCCTTATGGGGTAGATTTAGAGCAGCTCTTGAAGAAATTGAAGGCGAGAGGAAAGAGGTTCAGATGTTTATAGATGCTACACCTGGTACGCCTCTAATATACCGTAAAGACGCCCTTCAAAAGATTATGGCCTTCGGCGCTGAAGACTACGTTGTATTTGGTACTGATTGTACAGCCGGCAGTTTGGAGTACGGGAAGTATCACGTTGAGAGAGACGTAGCCATCCTACGTCAGGTTATAGGTGTATCGAAGGAGACGGTCGATAAATTCCTGAGCAGGAACGCTTTGAGATTTCTAGGTTTAAGGTAGATGGAGGTGTTAACGTTGAAGTGGGAAGAGCTTACCGCTGATGACATTGTAGAACTCTCCAAAAGAAACGATAGCGTTGTAGTAATTCCAATCGGCTCCCTGGAGAAGCATGGACCTCATCTTCCCCTTGGAACAGATGGATTAACGATTTACAAAATAGCTTTAAAAGCCTCGGAAATAGAGCCTTGTATAATACTGCCGCCATTATTCTACAGTTACGTAGCGGATATGCGTCAATTCCCAGGCGCTATAAACATAAAGGAGGACTTGCTCCTAAACTTCCTAGAAAACGTATGTGAAGAGGTTTCTAGAAACGGGTTTAAGAAGATACTTATAGTGAACGGTCACGGGGGGAACGTAAGTCTTCTAAGGCTCTTTGCAGCCAGTAGGCTTACCAGGAAAACGGATTATTCGCTATACATTCTAGCTGAGCCCTGGGCTTTCGAACAGAAGGTTTTACAGGAAATAAAGGAAACCGATGAAATAGGGCATGCATGTGAGATAGAGACCAGCTTTATGCTGTATCTTTACCCTGAGCTTTGTAGAATGGAACGTGTTAAACCAGCTAAAACTAAAACTAAGCCTTTAGGCAGTATACCAGTGA
Source organism: uncultured archaeon (assembly GCA_938082915.1). Classification (GTDB taxonomy): domain Archaea; phylum Thermoproteota; class CALKCG01; order B24; family B24; genus DTBU01. The sequence goes on from CALKCG010000049.1 coordinate 2,942, forward strand.
TCACACCAGTGGATTGGGTTGTTTACTGTCCTGAGGGATACGTGGGTGATCCCGAGAAGGCGACTAAGGAAAAAGGTAGAAGACTTGTAGAAGCTTGCATAAATGGTCTTGTTGAAACCATTAGGAAAATAAAAGAAGATAAGATAGTGGGTGAAACCATAAAACTTCTAGGTTTGGATAAACTTTAAATCTCATACTTCTCCAAGAATTTTTTACCGCGTTTTATGGATTCTACAACGTCGACACCCGTTTCATCTTCTATAGCAAACCACCCTCTATAACCTATTTCCCTTAAAGCGGATATGTAGTCATTCCATGGAACAAGACCTTCACCGACGGTAGCTCTTCTAGTCTTGGGATTATAGTCCTTAGCATGCGTATGAACTATCCACCTTCCTAATGTTCTAACACCCTTTGCGACTTCATCGACTCCGAAGTGCAGCATATTAGCTGGGTCATAGTTCACCTTCAGTGCTGTGCTCCCTACGTCCTCTAAGAAGCTCCTCAACACGTCAGCAGGCTCCATACCTGTTTCTATGCAGAAAAACGCACCGACATCTTCACCGTAACTAGCTATTTCAGATATGCTTCTCTTTATGATAGCGTAGATTGGACTATTTTTATCCCTGGGAATTATACCTGGGTGTGTCGTAACAATCGGCGAGCCCATATCTGCCGCCAGCTTCAAAGCCTTCTTAGTCTTCTCAATACGTTTATCCAATCCCTCCTCCTCATCCAATCCTCCAAATCTCCTCGGACCTGAAAGTTGAGCGCAGAAACCGGATATTTCAAGCCCATAGGATTTTACAAGCTCTCCGATTTCATACCTGAGCTTGCTATCACATCTATCCGGGTCTAAGACGCAAGGTAGTGTTGGACTATAATCTACGCACCACAATTGAACACCTTTAACACCAATTTCAGCCGCCGTTCTAAGCTGTTCCTCCAAAGTTTTAACGTCTGGAGATGCGCCTAGAGACCACAGAGCTAGACCTATTTTAAGCCTACCCATATGTATCGGAAGGATATGCTCTAATGTATAATATAAGCTTCTCCTGAGTTTGAACATATAGCGTTAAGATCTTTTGAAGAAGAAAGCTTACACAAAGAGTTTTGTATTTACAATTTTAAAGAAAAAGCTTAAGGCTATTGTTTCTCCTACATGAAGAAGGCTCGACGTTCTTTTTCAGCAATTCTGGAGAAGTGTTCATGTACTATTCTCCAAGCTCCATCCCGTTTAAGAAGCACCATGGATACTCTAGACTTTATGTCAAAGTCTATCCGTCTGATCCTACCCCTATAGGCTATGTAAAAGCTTGCTAGTGCTGCATCGCCGAGTACATCTATACGCCAACCGCTAATCTCGTATTCATATTTCACAAGAACCTTCAGAGCCTTAGCCTCCTCATTCAAAGCTTCTTCACCCTCCAACCTGGTGAAGGGAGGCCAATCGTCAAATTTAGTATAAAGGGTTTTATCAACCAGTCCTTCAATGGTCTTAGGGTCTCTATTTTTTATGGCTTCTATCCTCTTCGAAATTACATCCATAACGGCTTTCTGCTCAGGAGTTAAAAGCTTAACCTCCTCCTTAAGCTTAAATCCACATTTGGAGCAGTAATTATCCTCTACTGAAACTTGATGCCCACATCTTGGACAATAAGGCATTTCCCACAACACCTATGAAAATATTGCTAAAAATCGCCGTATTAAACTAACCTAATGATTTACGAGAATTTTCATCGGCTATTGACAAGCCATCATTATGTAACCTAATAAGAGGAAAAATGTTAGGTTTATTTAGAATGGTGTGAAGAATCTTACTATCCATATTATTCCGCCTAATATCATTCCAATCATATAACCCACTATTGCTCCAGAGACTATTGGAACACTATAACCCTCATAGAGTTTAGCTCCTCCGATCCTAAGAGTTAACATTTTAAGCACCCATGCTACTAAAAACAATATTCATGGTTTAAAGGACTAAAGATTAAACTTAAGCTGCGATAAGCTGATAATTCTCTGGAGGTGTCGAGTTACGCCTATTGTACACGTTTATATGTGGGCTGGTAGAAGTGAGGAAGTTAAAGAGAAGCTCATAGAAGAAATGACTAAGGTGTTTGTAAATCTAGGTATACCTGCTGAAGCGGTCACAGTAGTGATTCATGACATACCTAAGACAAACTGGGGGGTCGCAGGTAAACAGGCGTCGAAGATTAGACCATAACGACGGACGGATGCCTCATCGATGAAGAATCTACAGCTATACCTGAGGGACCGTTTCAACCAAGGTGGGATTCCTTAAAGCAGTATAGAGTCCCAGAATGGTACCTCGATGCTAAGTTCGGCATTTTCATACATTGGGGAGTTTATTCAGTACCGGCTTTTGAGAATGAATGGTATCCTAGAAACATGTACATAAGGAATAGTCCAGCGTATAAGCATCACTTAGAGAACTTCGGTCCACATGATAGATTTGGCTTTTCCAGAAGGCGTTGCAGTACTAGACGTTGAACGCGGTAAGCTAGATGACATATCTCCACTGTTCTGGCAGACTGACACATCCGTCTGTAGAAAGTCTTGGGGCTACATAAAAGACCACGAGTATAAGCCTGTAGACTCCATAATAGATGACCTAGTAGACATAGTGAGTAAAAACGGCTGTTTACTTCTAAACATAGCCCCTAGACCTGACGGTACTATTCCAGAAGAACGGAGGGAAATCCTACGGAATATTGGACAGTGGCTGACTGTAAACAGAGAAGCAATATACGGCTCAAGGCCTTGGAGAGTCTATGGAGAAGGACCGACTAGGGAAGTAGGTGGAGAATTTAAGGAAGGAGCCCACCTTTTACTGGGGAAGATATACGTTTTACAACTAAGGGCGGCGTTCTCTACGTAATAATGCTAGAATGGCCCGGTGATGAAGTAGTTATCCAGTCGCTCAGTACAAATCTAAGGCTTTACAATAATGAGGTTAAAACCGTTCAAATGCTCGGATCTAAAGAAGAACTGAAATGGATTCACGACGAAAGGGGTTTGAAAGTAAAAATGCCAAGTAAGAAGCCTTGCGGCTATGCTTTTACGTTGAAAATCTTAAGGTAAAAAATGAAATCCATACTTTTAATCTTTTTTATATACTTTCTCAGCAATGTTTTCGTGTTTAGCCCAAGTTCTCTAAAATACTCTGTATTGGTGGTTTGAGTGGTGGAATGTCTTTCTTTACTGTCTTCCATAATATTTTGATGTCTACGCCAAAGTACTCGTGGATTAATTTATCTCTCATTCCAGCCATCTTCCTCCATGGAATTGAGGGCTACCTGTCTCTAATTGATTTAGGTATGTGCTTAGCCGCCTCTCCTATAACTTCAATACTCCTAATTACGGCGTTTATCGTCTTTTTATCTCCGGCGAAATTCTCAAAACTCATGTTCCCTGTGAAGTCTTCGATATCCTTGATTGAGTCAAGTATGTCCTGAAGATAATCCCTATAGTTCCTTTTCCTCATAGGTAGACAACTTCTCTCAAAATGTGTTCTCCAATCCTCGGCTTTAGAGAATCTCTCGTAACAAGGTCAACTTTTAAGCCGAGCAGTTTACTTAAATAATCCTCCAGGTCCATAAACTCAAATAGGCTTGGTGGTTCTTCAAACTCGACCAGAATATCGATATCACTTCTCCTCTTCTGCTCACCCCTAACAAAGGAGCCAAAATGCTTTTTATTTCTTCAAGAGATTTCATGTTTAGATCCTCGTTCTTAAACTAAGAATAACTGAATTTAAACATTTAACTCTCACTCCCTTTACTTCCATCTTCTTTCCTTAACCTTTGGGTAGGTGTTGATTATAACCCTTTTATCTCCTTCAAGCTTGGAATATCCTTCCCCCTATTAGACAGGAATATAAGACTTAAACACATTTTCAGTCTCTTCTTACTTTAGAGTAAATGTTTGGATTAAGTTATTAGAGAACCCTGGCCTCAGGGAAACACAGAGGTGCTAGTAATTTCATCGAATTGGAGCCCGTTTAAAGACAGAAAATATATATCGGTTAAAGTAAAATAAACTTTTTGATATAAAATGTCAAGTGAACGTGTAGAAGAATTAAAAATAACCATACCCACACTGACATGGGTCATCATCATAACGATTGTGCTGACTGTCATGGGAAATGTGTTCGTATGCTTTCTACCGTTTCCCTTCACCTGCAACATGAACGCAGGAGACCTTATAGCCACTCCCGGCGTTGACCTACTAGGTATACCATTCACAGTGACTTTGATAATCGGAGCACTAATGTACATACCTTCCGCTAGAAAATACTTAACAACAACAAGCTTAATGCTCCTGTACATAGTGGCTTTGGCATCATCGGCTTTTGCAAACCAAGACTCTCCTTGGAGGGAGGCTTTTGAGCCAATTTTAGGTAGAGTAGGTACTCCAGAGGATGCTATAAGATACGTGCCCGAATTCGTATCTCCACCTAGGGAGGCTGCCGAAGCCCTTATACGTGGTACTGGAAGTATAACGGCTATACCTTGGGGTCAACTACTACCAGCCATAATATGGAGATTCTTCAGCTTCGCATTCTTCGCGGGTGTAAGCGTAGGACTTATCAGCATATTCAGACGACAATGGATAGATGTCGAAAAGCTTGCATATCCTCAAGTCGCAATAGCATACAATGCGATTATAGGTGTTGGAGAGGTGAGAAATCCAAAGTGGGTTGGAAGAGAGGCGTTCATATTAGGCTTCATAATTGGACTCGGCTTAGAGCTAATAAGAGCCTGTATTGCGTTCTTCCCGTGGTTTCCAGACATCTACTCATGACGTACCGCCACATGTGGTCATGGTACCCATCATCTATCATTCCCAGGTACAACGTGGCATTACGGACTTAACAAACATACACCATTCTACGCGCTTCTACTTTTAGTCCCACTACACTCTCTATTCAGCGTCGTATTCTGGGGTATAATGTATGAAGTCGCGAGCGCAGCCGCCGTTACCCTTGGATACTATAGTGGATATGTCGATATGGGTCACTGTGGTAGAATGTGGTGTGGGCATAATACTCCATTTGCAGACCCGCCTTTGGCTTTTGGCTCTCTTATAGTTGGAGTAACACTCGGGGTGTTCGTTATGACGATTTTCCGCGCGAGGCGACACATCATAATGACTTTAAAAATGGCCTTTGGAGGAAGTAGAGGAGAGAAGATCGAGGCCGAAGAGCCTATGTCCTATAGAACCGCTTGGATAATATTCATAGGGTCATTTATACTGGGGATCATCGTCTTCATGGTTACTGGCATGAGCTTATGGGCCTCGTTCATAGTCATACTTACTGGCGTCGTAACTTGGTTTACAACGAGTCAGCTTTGGGGTCGGATAGGTTTTTCAAACGAGCCGGGATATAACTTTGGACCTGGATTTGCGAAGATCTTTCTCTGGCCTACCGAATACGCGTTGCCTGTGACGAATACGGATCGTATTCTAGCCCATACATACGTCTATGAGCTTGCCTCCCATAGGCCCAGCGTACCATGGTGTACAACGTTCTACACTGTCTTGGGGTCTTATAAGATGGCTAGTTTGATGAAGGTGCATCCGAGAAACGTGGTTAAAATCGCATCTATATCGCTGATAATTGCGATGCTTGTAGCCTGTATTATGAATGTGATCCTACCAGGCGTTTATGGGATGGGGAGGACGACATGTTATACGACAAACAACCTTATGTTTAGGGTTAATCACATGTGGGCTGTTCCATCACCGCGTCCAATGGTAGATATTGCTCCATGGGTGGTAGGCGGGTTCGTATTCATGGTTGTCATGAGCCTTCTTCACGCAAGATTCCTATGGATGCCAGACCCCGTTATGAGCATAATCGCTTGGGACTGGGTAGGTGGACTTATGGGAACGTGGATGGTCTCACTAATAGTCTGTGTCATAAAGTGGCTCATCCTTAGGATTGGGGGAAGCAAGTTTTACGAGGAGAGGACCGTACCATTCGCAGGAGGCTTTATACTCGGAGCCGCCTTAAACGCATTGATAGCCGGAATAGGAGCGTTTATAGCGTACAGACCAATATAAATGGATAACCAATCAACTCCATTTTTCTTTTTATTTGTATGAGTAAGGTAGAGAAGCTATGTACACATCTTAATTTTAGTAGTTTTAATAAAGTGAGTTTATGGAATTTTCACCAAGTCTAAATTCTTGAAGAGATATTGCATACCGTATCTTTTAAGCGCCTGCCAAAGTATCGTACAGATAAGCTGTTCGTAGGTAAAGCCAGCCGCCCTCGCCGCTTCAGGTAGGCATGAGTGGGCTTTGGGGTCTGGGATTAGCCCTGGTAGTGGATTCACATCCAACACATGCGGTATACCGTTTTCATCCAACCTCATATCTATTCTACAGAGGTCGCGGCAGTTGAGGACTTTGAAAGTCTTCACAGCGATGCGTTTAATCTTCTCCTCAAGTTCTCTGGAGATATTCGCAGGGCATTGAAATATATCTAGAGGTTTACTAGGCGTATCCCAAACCCATTTAGCCTCATACGAGTATATCGGGTTGGCTCCATTCGGCAGTTTATCGACCAGTATTTCGACGATAGGTAGGACTACGGGGTTTTCATTTCCTATTAAACCAACTGTAAACTCTCTACCTGGTAGAAACTCTTCAACTAAAACGGGTTGCTTATAGGTTTCTATAGCCCAGGAAATCTTCCTCCTAAGAGAGACTTCATCTTTAACTAGAGAATCGTTTCTAATGCCCTTACTGGAACCTTCCGATAACGGCTTTACTATGAGCGGGAATTTAAGGTTTTTACGCAATTTATCGTCGCTTCTCTCGAAGACTTGGAAGTTTGTAGAGGGTATACCATTAGCCTTCAGAATACAATTTGTTAAAGCCTTATTCAAAGTTACGGCTAAAGTCAGTGGTCCAGACCCCGTGTAAGGTATGTTTAGCATTTCAAGCATCGCTGGAATATGGGATTCACGGCTTTCTCCACGTAAACCCTCAGCTATGTTAAATACTATGTCAAGTTTCGACGTTTTCAGTTTAACATACGCTTCTTCGTCGGCTTCAATTCTCGTAACGTTGCATTCAGCTTTCTCCAAGGCTTCAGCTATAGCGGATACTGTGGTCTCTTCATCGAATTCAACGTAGAAATCTTCAGGCAGTCCTGAAGTGACCTCTCTCCTGAGGTTATACGTTAACCCTACTTTAAGAACCATAGAGGGGTAATTCCCTCACAAGCAGCTTATTTTCATGCGGTTGAGGATACACATAGAACTTACCTTTGTAGTTTCTGAGTACGACCTTATCATCATCCATACTGATCACGTAGTTCGGCTGTAGCGGAATCTTCCCCCCTCCACCCGGAGCATCTATGACGTAGCGGGGCACGGCTAAACCAGACGTATGGCCTACTAAAGCCTCTATTATCTTAAGTCCAGTCTCCACCCTGGTTCTAAAGTGGTAGGTTCCCTTAACCAAGTCCATTTGGAAGAGGTAGTATGGTCTAACGCGAATCTTTAAAAGTTTTTGAACAAGCCCCTTCATAATCTCCGGGTCGTCGTTAACCCCTTTAAGGAGGACTGACTGATTTCCTAGGGGGATTCCAGCATCTGCGAGAAGTCCACAGGCTCTTTCACTTTCCTCCGTTATTTCACGCGGATGATTGAAGTGGACGTTTACATACACTGGATGATATTTTTTGATCATATTACATAGTTTTGGAGTTATTCTCTGTGGAAAAGTACATGGAACTCTAGAGCCTATTCTCAGTATTTCGACGTGGGGAATTGCCCGGAGTTTCTTAAGTAGGAATTCTATTTTACCGTCTGGCAATAGCAGTGGATCGCCACCTGAAAGTAAAACGTCTCTAATAGATGGGTTGTTTCTAACGTACTCAATATGCTTTAAATATAAGCCTACAGATGGGTTTAACGTAGACCTGCCAACCATCCTCTTCCTCGTACAGAATCTACAATAGGTTGCGCAGTCCTCTGAGACACACATGAGAACTCTGTCTGGATACCTATGGACAAGCCCAGGTATTGGACTATCGGTTTCTTCATTTAATGGGTCTTCAACACCATACGCATCTTGAAGTTCTAGGGGGCTTGGAACGCATTGTCTCCATATTGGGTCATCAACCTCTTCTATAAGGTTGAAATAGTACTTCGATATTTT
>CALKCG010000050.1 GCA_938082915.1 uncultured archaeon
CTCTCTATCCCTATATATATATAGACCTCTCTTTAATTCCGTTTTCGATTATATGCAGTGTTTCTTCTACTGTTTCCTCTTCGATTATTAAAGGGGGTGTCAGCCTTATAGTTGATGGTTTTTCAAAACCAACTATTAAGCCCCTCTTGAAGCAGTACCTAGATAGGAATTTTGCCTCGGTATCGGCAGGTTTTTTCGACTTTAAGTCTTTAACAATTTCAAATCCAACCATGAGCCCCAATCCTCTAACATCTCCTGGAAGCTCGCATTGAAGGCTCAACTCTTCAAGCCTCTTCCTTAAAGATCTCCCAAGTCTATGTATTTTCGATAGAAAAGCGCCTTCTCCGACTTTTTCAACCGTTTTTAAAGCAGCCATACAACTTAAGGCTGAGGCTTTTAAAAGCTTAGGTTTCCAAATAGCTAAGTCTTCTTCCACCGCGGTTAAACCTATTGGAAGTCCAGATGCTAAACCGTCGCCTAGACATATGAGGTTTGGCTTAACTTCAAGGTTTTGAAAACAGAAAATTTTACCAGACCTACCTGGTGAAACCTCGACTTCATCGCATAGAACAGGTATTCCAGCTTCATCTGAAGCTTTTACAATCCTCCTCCAGACGGTTTCAGGAGGAGCTATGCATCTTGAGACATCTACAGGTTTGAAAACAACAAGAGAAATTGCATCGCTTAATTCATCTAATATTTCTCTGAAACGGTCTACACATGCATAGTTACATTCGGTTTCTTCAAGTTTAAATGGGCATCTAAAGCAATATGGGTATGGTAGTCTGTGAACAACCATAGGTTTTAAGCCAACACCATAGGTGTCTTCTACACGTCCATGGAAAAACAGGATGGAAATCGATTTAGAAACTTCGAGAATTGAAGATAAAGTCGACGTAAAAGCCTCTAAACCAGATGGGGTCAAATGAAACTTATAGTATGTGCCAATTATAGATCTTAACGTATTTAAAAGTTCATATTCGACTTCTAAGAGAAAACCTTCAACTGGCTGAATCATCTGACCGGCTTCAGCTGGGAGAACATTTAAAGTTAGAGGAATGGTTCGAAGACCGCGACCGCCATCCATATCGATGTATGTGTTCCCGTCAACGTCTATTAGCTTAGATCCTTCAAACCCCTTAACCACAACGGGGTATAGCATATATGTTGGGGAGGAGACTTTATGAAAACTCTCAATTATACGTCTAGCCTTAGGACCAGGAGGTCTGACTTTTACATTCTGAGGCATATTTAAAAATAAATAAAGGAGGAAGATGACGTTTTCTACTTTGGCCTTGTTAAGACGATCTCCATTGTTGAAACATTGGTTTTCTGACCGTTTTGACCTGTGAGCTCCTGCGTACCTATTGAAATGTTTTTAATAACTAGGTCTTTTATGAATGCTCTTCTTATGAGCTCAACAGTATCTACGGCTCTAGATATTGCTCTGCCCCTTGCCTTTACTATTACTTGCTTTGCTCCAGCGTTGAACAGCGTCATACACGCTACGACGTAGTTCATAACTGGCTTCTTACCTATCAATACTACCGCTTCGCTTTCAGACATTTTAGACATCCTCCAAACCTATTCATCTACCTCGGAACACTGATTTCCGCGGAGTCAGATTAAAAATTGACATGAGATATTTATATATTTTTCTAGAGGAGAAAAGTTTTAACCTTGAAAACACAATGTACGTTATAACTGAGGAAATAGGATTGACTACGAATATTAAAAAATTCGCTAAAGTCTTCTTCGAAGAACTCTACGAGCCTAGTAGAGAAAGACCCGTTTTCATAGTTGGAATGCCAGGTATTGGAGAAGTGGGCAGAATCACAGTGGAAATAATTAAAGAGCTTACAGATGCGCAGCTTCTCTGTAGAGTTTATAGCCCCTACTTTCCAGATCAAATTCAAGTTGAAAACGGGCTGTGCGAGATTCTACACTACGAGATACACCACGCTAAGACTGGCGGTAGAGACGTATTTCTACTGTCGGGTGATTTTCAACCCGATTTTACGGTTCCGGAGTCAAATTATACGGTAGCTGAAGGCATAGTTGACTACATAGTAAACCTAGGCTGTAGAAGGATTCTAGTGGTTGACGGTTTTATAGATTCAAAGGACATAGCTGTGACGTCGAATAACCTGGATATTTTAAGCAGGCTCATTGAAGCTGAGGCTAAACCATATAGGGGATATTTAAGCGGTTTAGCTGGACTCATACTGGGGATCTCTTCTTTAAGAGAGGATGTTATATGCATAGGAGTACTGGCCGGGTGTAGAAACGTTAAAGGCGATAAATCGGCTTCCCTAAGAGCTTTAAGATTTATAAATAATATACTGGGGCTTGACCTCAATATCTAAACGTAGATTTCCAACATGGAAAACAATACTATGCATTATAGTGGTGTTAATCCTATTGGGTTATGTGTCCGCTATCCCATATCTCGTAGAAGTAGTAGACGTCTACTGTTCAATAGAACAACATATACCGGAATATCTCAAGTTGACGGTAGTAATTGAATTGAGGAGTAATGCCCCATTAGAGGTTACAGTTGAGGGAGCGTTGATACTGCACTGCACTCTTATGAATGGCTCTAGGAGAGATATAGCCCATCCACTTAGCAGTCGCACAATTAAACCGCAAGGCTTAGAAACTTTAGAAACCACGATTTTCTTCACGTTTACAACACCTGAAAGAACGGAGGCCATATACACGTACTCTGTAGACGCCGTGATATTTGTAAGGGGGATTTTATCGTCTAGAACCATAGAGGTTAAATCTATATATAGCGTTGGAGAAGCTTAACAGGGTAATGTTAGACTTATAAGGGAACTTGAATATATTAGCCTAATATGATGTACATGCGTAAGCCCAACTTTGAAAGACTACTTAAAGCCTTAATGTTGGAGGAACCGGATAGAATACCTTTCTACGAGCTTTTCGTAGACCAAGAAGTTATGGAGACTATTTTAGGGGTTGAATTTAGAATAGACCCATCTAAGAGGGAAACAGTGAAAGAGTATTGTAGAAGACTTGTAGAATTCTACAGAAAGCTTGGCTACGATTACGTACCTTTTTCAGCATCATTGAATCTCCCAAGGTCCAACGTTCTAATGGCTAGGGATACGGCTCTATACTCCAGAGGTTTTAGAAGCTGGCAGAATGAGCATAGAGGAGAAATAGAAACAATCGAAGATTACTATGAATACCCGTGGCCTGAGGAAGGATGTGAAATCCTTCCCATAGCGCTTGAAACTTTCAATGAGCTCAGGAAAACTGTGCCTGAAGATATGAAAATACTTGCTGGAGCAGGTGGAGGGGTTCTTGAGAATGTTATGTGGCTTATGGGCACAGTGCCGTTCGTCAAGGCAATTTACAGAGAGCCTAAACTCGTGGAGATGATGTTTAACAGTGTGGGCTCCATAATTGAAAGGGTTGACACGTACCTTGCGGAATTCAGTGAAGTAGGAGGAATAGTCATGGGAGACGACATGGGCTATAAACGTGGAACTTTCATAAAAGTTGAACATATGAGGAAGTACGTTTTCCCTTGGCAGAAGAAGTGCGTTGAAGCCGCGCATAAGAAGGGGCTTCCCTTCATACTTCACGCGTGTGGAAACCTTGAAGGTATCATGGAGGATCTTATAAGCTATGTGGGAATAGATGCTAAACATTCTTATGAAGACGAGACGACGCCAGTGGTAAATGCGAAGAGAAAATACGGCGATCGTATTGCGATTCTAGGCGGAATCGACGTCGATAAACTCGCTAGATTCAACGTTGAAGATGTTGAAAGATACACGCTTGAAACACTTAAAAAGTGTGCCTTAGGAGGAGGGTATGCTTTAGGATCTGGAAACACAATAGCCAATTATGTGAAGGTGGAGAACTACCTCGCTATGCTTAGAGTTGGAGAAAAGTACGGGGTATACGTGCGAACTGCTTAAATACATTGTTACTTAACGAAAAGAACTTATATAGACAAATTGCACCAATACTTAAATGGAGAACAAGCTTAATAGCTTGGAACATTGGTTTAACTACGACGAGCTTCTAATACTTCCAGAACCTTCTACGGTAGAGCCTGATGAGGTCGACATCAAATCTAAGACAACGAAGAATATTTTGGTTAACATACCAGTAGTAGGCTCCTCAATGGATTACGTCACTGAAAGCCGTATGGCTATTGAAATGGCTAAACTCGGTGCCATAAGCGCGATCCATGGAAACATGAGCTTAGAGAAGGAAGTTGAAGAGGTTAAAAAGTTAAGAAAGTTTACGGCGGCGAAGGATCTACAGTAGACGATCATGGTAAGTTAAGAAGTAATAGCGTCAATAGGCTCCTTCGAATGAAGAAAAAGCAGTGGCTTTAGATAAAGCCAGTGAAGATGCTACTCTAATAGACTGCACTCATGGACACAACTTAAGAGTTGTAAAATTTGCCGATATGGTCAGAAGACTGATATCATGTGGTCTAATAGCTGGAAATATCGCTACTTCAGAAGCTGTAGAAGACTACATATACATTGCAGATGGTTTAAGGGTAGGCTTAGGAAGCGGTTCAATATGCATAACCAAAGTTGTCACAGGCGTTAGAGCACCTAAAGCCTCGGTAGCGCACTTCACTTCTCTAGAGGCTGTGAAGAAGGGGATTCCTGTGATAGCTGATGGAGAATTAACGAGTAGTGGAAATATAGTTAAAGCTTTAGCTTTGGAAGCAAGCTCTGTAATGCTTGGTTATTTAATAGCTGACACCGATGAAACACCTGGAAGGATAATAGACGAAGCCGCTATCGGGTTAAAAGGATTATTCAAACCCTACAGGGGAATGACTTCTAAAACCGTCATAGGTAAAACCGATAAGTATGGTTGTAGGTTTACACATGCTACTGAAGGTATTGAAGCTCTCATAGAATACAGAGAGAGTTTAAGAGACGTTATGGTGGAAATAGCAGATGGCGTTAAACAGGGTCTGGGCTATGTAGGTGTTAGAAATATCGACAAGCTTAGGTTAAAAGCGAAATTTATGATTGTTGCTCCAACGGGTAGAAGCGACGCTAGGAAGCTTATGAAAATAAGCGTAGAAGCTTGGAGGAAGATCGTTGAAGAACATAGCGATGGCTAGGATCTCTCTCCCCTATGATATGGTTTTCCCAAAGCGGAGGGGGCTCCCAACCTCCTCCTCAACCGACTACTACTGAAAACCACAAGGATGGCTATCGTAGAAATATAAGGGAGGGTTTGAAGTAGAGGCGGAGAAAAACCATACGGCTGTAGCCTATATTGTAATACTCTAATTCCGCCGAAGAGATATGCTCCTACAACGGCATACAGTGGATTCCACGCCGAGAATATTACAAGGGCTAAAGCTATCCATCCTTGACCAGCAGTCATACCTTCAATCCAAGCCGGTGTGTAACATATGCTTAAATAGGCTCCACTTAGCCCTGCTAAAGCACCTCCTAGGAGAGAGCAAGCATACCTGATGACTGGAACGTTTATTCCAGCTACGTCTGCCGCCCTCGGGTTTTCACCAACCGTTCTCACGTAAACTCCAATCTTAGTCTTAAACAGGATAAACCATAACAGTACAACCATGAAGTATGATGCATATGTCAAGGGGTCTTGTACGAAAAATCCTCCAATAATCGGTATGTCCTTCAATGGTGGAATTTCAAATCTACTTATAGTGTACTTCAACGGTACACCTATGAGGCTTTTTCCTATCAGAGAGCTTAACCCCACTCCAAGCATCGATAACGCTAAACCGGATACCACTTGATTCGAACGAATAGATATGGAGATGAATGCGTGTATAAATGCGAGCGCTAAACCAGCTAAGGCGGCTACGGTTAATCCGAAAAACGGCTCCCTCGTTATGTAGGTTGAGTAGAAGGCGGTTACAGCCCCAAAAGCCATCATTCCTTCTACACCTAAGTTTAACACTCCAGAGCGTTCAGCGTATATTTCTCCTAAAGCTGAGAGTAGAAGAGGAGTACCCGCGCTTATAACCATAGATATCAACTCGGTGACGGGTTCCATCATCTCCACCTCAACCTATATCTTCCGAAAAAATCTGAGATTAGCAGAGAGAAGAGGATTGCCCCATTGAAAACGTTGATAACTCCTATAGAAAGCCCTAGAGAAACTTGTAGAATATCTCCACCGGCTAGAAGGAAAGCCATAAAGAACGCTGAAAGTGGGGAGGCTGCTGGATGGAGACCACTGAGCCAAGCAACTATTATTCCAGAATATCCATATCCTGAGGAAATAGCTGACGCGTATCTTAAACGACGATGTATTCCACAGACTTCTCCAGCGCCAGCTAAACCGGCGAGTGCTCCACTTATAGCCATACTTGCCATCAATACTTTTGTATAGTTCATTCCAGAGTATTCGGCAACCCTCCTACTCTGACCACAAACCCTCATTTCAAACCCTAAAGTCGTTTTAAACAGGATTAACAACGTCGTAAAAGTAGCTATAGATGCCATTATTAGGGTTGGCCAGTGTATTCTGGTGCCCGGTATCGTTTGTAGCCATGCGGATTCCGGAAACTTATCCGTGTAAGGAAAGCCCCATTCTTTAGCCCCCTTCCAAGGGCCGTAAACAAGGTAGTTTACTAAGGAACTCGCTATGTAGTTCATCATAAGCGTTACTATAACCTCATTAACTTCAAGCTTCGCTTTAAGAAGAGCTGGTATGAGAGCCCACGCGGAACCACCAACCATACTTAAGATCAGTATCAGAGGAAGGCGTGCGAAGTCTGGAACCTCTAGGAATAGGGCCACCCAAGTAGCCATAATAGCCCCTATCAGAAGCTGTCCTTCCGCTCCTATGTTCCACAACCCTGATTTAAACGCAACTATTAATCCTATTCCACACAGTTCAAGCGGTATAAACTTAGTTACAACTTCGCTTAAACCGTATGAGCTTAATGACTTAGAGAACATTATTGAAAATGCGTAGACTGGATTGATGCCATAGCTTGCGAAAATGACAGCCGATATTCCTAATGCTAGAAGTGCGGCTATAATTTTCGTAGCGATTTTCACGGGTAAAGACTGTTCCCTTCTCTCTTCAATTCTAATCAACTTTAACCCCTCCCATCATCAGCCCTATTTTCTCGGCATCAAC
>CALKCG010000051.1 GCA_938082915.1 uncultured archaeon
ACGAAGTTGGAAAGTTTTAAAGTCCCATAATATTCCAAGTCTAAATTAAAGACTCGCGCTCCACATTTACGCTCATATGCCTAGGGCTAGGAGTGCTGATGCTTCTTCCGTAAAAGCTCTCTCCATTTTTCATCTCTGTTCATTTATATGTCTGCTTCAACGCGTTTTCGTTTAAAAGGATGCTAATGATGGAACAGTTTTTCCGCGAGGTTTCATTAGCATTAAGTCTCTCTCAGTCGCTTAAGCTAAGGTTAAGGTTGATGCTACGCTTGCATTAGCTGTGTGAACGGTGAGTTTGCATGCTGACAGCGTCGTCCAGAAAATGAAGTATAGTTTTACTTAAATAAGTCTATATTCTTTATTGAATGAATAATATAATGTATGGAGGTCATTTAAAACGTCGCTGAGAATAAGGTTTGATGAAGGTATAGAAGTATCCTACGAAGAGACCAGTCTCATACTAGACCCTCTTAAGTTTAATTCAAAATGTAAACTCGCCCTGCTTACGCATGCACATAGGGATCACTCTAAAGGCTATGTGGAATACAGCCATGGGTTTGCTACGAGTCAAACGTTGGATCTACTATCGCTTTACATCGGCGGACATAGGGTCGCGAAAAGTGGGAAAGTTAGAATCGGTGAAAAATTTAAGGTCGATGATTTAGAGCTGTCTGTGCATGATGCAGGTCACATACTGGGCTCTGTCATGTTCTACGTAGCCACCCCCGAACATTCTATTCTATACACTGGAGATTTAAACTGCGTAGAGACTCTAGTATCTAAACCGGCCGAGGAAGTTCCATGTGAAACTTTAATAATAGACTCGACGTTCGGATACCCGTACTTCAGTTTTCCAAGTAGAGACAAGATCTACAGCGATATCGTTAACTGGGTTGTTGATACGATTAGAAACGGCTATATCCCGGTCTTACACGCGGACTCCATGGGAAACGCTCAAGAGCTCATAGTTCTGTTGAACAAGTTTACTAAAATACCAGTTGTCGTCCATCCGAGGATCTCCGAGGTGAATGAAATCTACATAAGATATGGGTTTAAACTCGACTATTTGGACCACAACTCTGAGGATGGATTTAAATCCATTAAATCGGGCTTTTGTGTTTACATAGCTCCCAAGAATGCAAATGTTTCGTTTAACAAGCCTATTGTTAAGGCTTTAGCCTCTGGATGGGCTTTAACACTAGGCAATGGCTTCCCGTTAAGCGACCACGCCGACTATCCTAACCTTATCAACTACGTAGCTAGCGTAAGACCTAAGAGGGTTTACACGTATCCAGACGGCTACTCAAGCCGGGTTTTAGCAGGTAGAATAGAGAAGGTTTTAAATATACCTGCGCGTTCGATCGGCGATGTTAGCCTAGCTCTATAATCTTCTTAGCTATGGTTTCAGCCATTTCAGTGGTCGTAGCGTCTCCGCCGAAGTCATAGGTTCTAACCCTTCCCTCCTTTAAAACCTCAAAGACTCCATCCTCAATCTTCTTAGCCGCCTCTAAACATAGAGCATCACTATGTTTAGAGCCGAGCCATTCAAGCATCATCTTCGAAGCCATTATTGTAGCAATTGGATTGACTTTATTCATGCCTTTATACTTCGGTGCGGAGCCGTGTACTGGTTCAAACATTCCATAGTTCTCCCCTATATTTGCTCCGGCTACGAAGCCCAGCCCCCCTACCAATTGCGCAGCCTCATCGCTTAGTATGTCTCCGAACATATTCGTAGTAACTAGTACGTCGAAGTCTTCAGGCCTCTTTACAAGTTGCATGGCTGCTGCATCTACTCTCAACTCCCAGAGTTCAACCTCTGGGAACTCTTGAGCAGTCTTCAAAACAGCGCTCTTAAATATTCCATCTGTGATCTTCATTATATTCCCCTTATGGACATATGCCAGCCTCCTCCTACGGATCATAGCCAGTTTAAACGCAACCCTTGCTATACGTTCGCATGCCTTCCACGTGATAACTCTCATGGCGACTGCTACTCCAGGGGCCAGCTCAAACTCTATGCCTGAGTATAAGTCTTCGGTATTCTCTCTAACTATTACAAGGTCTATATTGGGTTTGAAGCTTGGGACATTCGGTAGAGACTTACAAGGTCTAATGTTAGCATACAGGTCGAACATTACTCTAATTGTTACTGCCACGCTTCTAGGGGATCCCGGCTCCTCCGGCGTTGTAACAGGTCCTTTAAGGCAGGCATCGCTCTCCTTTAAAAGCTTGATACTATGCTCTGGCAGGTTCGTCCCATACTTCGGTATGCATTCTAAACCAGCCTCCACGTCTAAAACCTTCAATTCTAAGCCTTTAGAAACATCTTGCACGGCTTCTAAAACACGCATAGCTGCATCTACAACCTCAGGACCAATACCATCCCCCTTAATCACGGCGATTTTATACACGCCCATTGATTCACACCTCTAAAGTCTTAACATTGAGAATGAGAATCGCAGCATCTATTTTATATACTTTAAGGAGAAAATAGCTAGTCAATACGTAAACTGAACAGATATTAATGGTTGGATAGCGGCCTCTTTTATCTATAATTCGATGAGAGAAACAGGATTGAGAAAGCTAAAAAGAATTATGAAGGTGGACAGGATTATGATTCCATTTCAAATTCATATAGAGAACCCTACAGCTGTGAGAACTCGCTATAATAATACTTGCCGCATAAAATGGAGGGATTTGATGAAGGAACCTTAACTCCGTTGACAACACTTAACTCTTTACTAAGAATTAAATTATTAGAATACGCTTATCCATACTATGCTAGAAGACAGAGGTCGTTTGAAGCTTGAAAAGGGAGGTGAATCAGTTTAAACTCTGACCGAAAATGCGTATTCTTAGTAGCATATGTAACTTATGCCCTCCTGTATTTAGCTAGGCTCAACTTCTCAATAGCCCTCCCTCTATTAAACGAGGAGCTTGGCTATTCGAAATTTACATTAGGTTTGATTGCCGGGTCTTTCTCAATTTCATATGCAATAGGCCAGTTTATACATGGTCGGCTCGTCGACAGTTATGGGCCTAAGAAGATAATCTTCATAGGTTTACTTCTCTCAGCGCTTATGAACACGTTATTCGGATATGTCGATGCATTAATTCCGCTAATCATCATATGGGCTGTTAATGGGTATGCTCAGTCGACTGGATGGCCGGCTGTAGTTAAACTGGTAAGTAGCAAGTTTAAATCTGGGCTTGGAAAGATAGGCGGATTATTCGGCTCATGCTTTCTCGTAGGGAATATGGTGGCTTGGCCTATCCTCGGCTACTTGGTGTTCAACTACGGGTGGCGTATAGCGTTTATAATACCGTCAATCATACTGATAGCACTTGCAATCTTACTCTACTTAACAGTGGGGGAAGCTCAGAAGCTTAAAGTAGATCATTCAAAGCAGGTTGTAAACCTTAAAAGGCTTTTCTCGTCAAGAGAATTGATCGTCATAGCTTTAGCTTACATACTTCTTCAATTTGTGAGAAGCGTTTTTACGTTGTGGGCTCCATCCTATCTGTTTGAGAAATACACACTATCCTTAGACTTGGCAAGCTACGGCGCCGCTGTTATACCTCTTGGAGGAATCGTAGGGTCGATAATCTCCGGGTGGTTTTCAGACCGTATGGAGAAATCCGGGAGGAGGTCGGCGATATGTATTCTAACGTTGTTTCTAGGCTTTATCATAGTTATGTTTAACTACGCTTCTTATCTAGGTTTTGAAGTGGGAGTAATTTCACTATTTCTAGTAGGGTTTTCCCTCTATGGTCCACATGTCATAATATCGACTGTTATACCCATGGAGTTTGATGAAAGCTACGGTGGAGCTAGTGTAGCTGGTTTTATCGATGGAATGGGATACTTCGGCTCAATGTTTGCAGAGTCTTTCACTGGTTGGCTTATCGACGTGCATAGTTGGAATGGTGCCATAATATTCTGTCTTATCAGCTCACTGTCTGCAACAGTATTGATAGTCTTCTTCTACAGAGGAAAAAAGTAGGTTAAAACCGGTTTTCTCCTGACTTAAAATCCACTATTAAAGACCAAAGTATTCATTGATAGGCTTCTGGTAAGCCTCAACCTTACCTTCTAAAACGTCTCTATAGTTTACCGGCTGACCCAGATAGGCGGATTCATATATTGCTTCACATATAGCTTTAGCCTTAAGCCCCTCTTCACCGTCGACTTCAGGCCTCCTCTTCTTCTCAACGGCATCTAGGAAATCGTAGCATTCTATGAATACTCCATTCATGATGCCATATGGGAAAAGCCTCCTCTTTTCCTCACTGCTTAAAGAGTTTAAATACTCTCTTTCAAGCACTCTCATAGAGTATGTGATTTTCTTAGGTCCGTCTTGAATTATGACTTCAGCGTTGTCGAATGGTCCGTGGAAGACATCGCCGTGGTCCAGTAGACACCCTCTACTACCGTAATGTACAACATTGGTATAACTATACCCTGGGGCTGCTATAGTCCAGCTCCAAGTACATATTAAACCGTTTTTGAAGACTATCATGGCTATCCAAGTGTCCTCCCGCTCATCGTAAACTATTCTATCATCCTTCCTATGAGGCCACTTCTCAAACTGTTTAACTTTAGCGTATACTGTTTCAGGATCTCCATATAGATATCTTAACATATCGGCGAAGTGTGCCCCACTATCCATAACCATCCCACCTCCGCCAAGCATTTTTTCAATCCTCCAATGCCAAATCCTCTCTTCTGCAGGGTCCTCCCAGCTAGCGTGTTGGGCGAAGAATAGCCTAGGCTCACCCAACATCTTCTGTTCGTTTATAATCCAGTAAGCCGTCCTCTGGCTCAAACCCCGTCTAACGTTTTCAGCTACAGCGACAATTCTACCGTTCCTCCTAGCAGCATCTATCATCGCTTTACTAGCCTTCACCGTTATTCCAAAGGGCTTTTCAACCATGACATTGGCTCCGGCGTTTAAACATGGTATGGCGGTTTTATGGTGTTCCGAGTGAGGCGTGCATATGTCAACGGCGTCAAGCCCCTCCTTGGAAAGCATATCCTCTACGCTACTGTAAACTCTAGGCTTAAACTTTTGACTTTGAGCCGCGATGTTAGCAAACTTCTCAGCCGAAGACAATACTGGATCGCACATCGCTGCAAACTCAAACTTCTCAGGCTCCCTCTGCTTGATGGTAACGTAGGCTCTTAAGTGGGCCTCAGCCATACCTCCGCATCCGACAATAGCGAGCCTCAAAACCATAACGACACAACAAAACTCTCTACAATATTGATTTAAATAGCTTTCTACGGGTACTCGGTTTAAACCACTGAAAACAGCCTCTACTCTTAAAGGAGACGCATCCGCCATACAGGGCCTCACTATGGATTAATCAAAAGGAAGATGATAGTTGGGCCTCTAATCGGAATTACATTGCTTGAGGGAGAGCAACGTAGCTGTCACCAGCACTTTTAACACCACTCCTAATATGAAACCTCTCATTCTCCATACCCTTGCCAATTTTTCTCAGAAAATTACTCCGTTTTAATTGTGTCCATTAATGATGCATGCTCCGATTTCCATATTTGTACGCATAGTTCTCTCTGAAATCCCCCTTTGAAGAACCTTCATTAGGGAAGAGAATTCCAAAAGATAGGAATTAAGCCACAAAACAATAAAAACTGAATCACAATATTTTTACTTTAAAACTCATTCGATTAATTCCCATGTTTCTCGTTGGAAATGCTTTTGCCCCAATAGATAATTCACGTTATGGATGTTTTAGGATGCTGGCAATACTTAAGTTTTAATTCCGCGTATATAGGTTCTTCGATGTCTGATGAAATATATCTTGTAGCTAATTCCCATATAGACCTCTCGTGGCTTTGGACGAGGGAGGAAACAATAGGTAAAATATGTCCAGAGACCTTTACAAACGTTCTAAACCTGATGGATAAGTATCCGCTTTTATGCTATGCTCAGAGCTCTGCGCAAATATATGAATGGCTGGAGACCTACCATCCTAAAATCCTCAGGAGAATACGTGAGAAAATTGAGGAGGGGAGGTGGGAGATAATAGGCGGCTCATGGGTGGAGCATAACGTAAACCTTCTATGCGGTGAATCCCTCGTGAGACAGTACCTTTTTGGAAAGAGGTATTTCATGGAGAAGTTTAACGTAGACGTTAAAGTGGCTTGGCTGCCGGATAGCTTCGGCTTCTGCTGGGCGCTTCCCCAAGTGCTTAAGAAGTGTGGATTAGACTACTTTCTAACCCATAAGTTGAAGTGGCAAGTAGAGCGTATGAAGCCCCCGATACCGTTTCCATACTACGTTTTCTGGTGGGAGTCTCCAGACGGGTCAAGAGTCTTAGCTTACCATACCGTAGGAAGCTACGCTGAAGACGTGAACCCAACTAAGATGCTTGAGCAACTGGCTTTACTGAAAAAACGTCATGGTTTAGGCAAGCTTCTAGTCCTCTTCGGTAGAGGAGACCATGGAGGAGGACCGACGGAAGGAATGGTTAGAGAGGCTTTAAGGCTTATGGAATTGCAAGACCCAAAGGTGTATCCTAAGGTTATTCTATCGACGTCTGAACGCTGGTTTCAAGAGGTCAGAGCGGCTTCTGAAAACCTGCCTCTTCCAGTGGTTAGAGATGAGCTGTATGTTAAGACGCATAGGGGGACTTATACTACGGAGGCTAAGGTAAAGCTTCACAATAGGAGATGTGAATGCCTCCTGTTAACGGCTGAGAGGTTCGCATCTATAGCAATGCTTTTAGGTATGGATTATCCATTCGGCGATTTGAAGAGAGCGTGGAAGTTGCTTCTTCTAAATCAGGTTCATGATAACTTAGACGGGACGTCTATAGAGGAAGTCTACGTTCAAGCTGAGAAAGACTATGAAGAAATCTACAAGGTCTCCAGTAGAGTGCTTGAAGAGGCTTTAAACGTAATAGTGTCCAAGGTCGACACTAGATGTGAGGGATTGCCCATAGTCGTCTTCAACCCGCTTTCATGGTGTAGAAGCGACGTAGTAGAACTCACACTTGAAGGAGACTTAAGATTTGCGAAAGCTTTTAAACTGTTCGACTATTTTGGAAGAGAGACCCCAGTTCAGATCGTAGAAGATGGACGGAAGGCTATCTTCATAGCTGAAGACATCCCATCACTCGGATATAAACTGTACTATTTAACCCCATCATCTGAAGAATCGATTGATTCAAACCTTAAGGTGGGTGAATTCTTCCTAGAGAACGATTTTCTACGCGTGGAGATAGACGGTGGAACTGGGCACGTGGCTAGAATATACGATAAGGTAAACGGGAGAGACGTTTTATCCGACTCTGGAAAAGGCAACGTGTTACAAATATACGAAGATAAACCTCCTAATGCTCCAGGAGGAGAACCGGCTTGGAATATGTATCTGGGTGCTTTAACAGAACTGGAGAAAACTGAGGAAATACGCGTAGTCGAAAGGGGACCTGTTAGAGCCACTATTAGTATTGTTAGAAAATACGGTAGTTCGACTTTTGAACAGTATGTATCAATGTATAGGAAGATGCCGAGGGTAGACTTTACGTTGAAGGCTGATTGGCGTGAGAAGTATAAAACCTTGAAAGTAGCCTTCCCATTAAGGTTTAAAAACCATTGGGCAACCTATGACATGCCCTTCGGCGCAATACAACGCTACCAGTACATCTACGATAAACCTCCAGATGGGCAGATGGATCTTCCTAGAAGACCATGGGAGCCTGCGGATAAGGCTAAGTTTGAAGTACCAGCCTTATACTGGGTAAACGTTGACACTGAAAACGGAGATTACGGTGTAGCTTTACTAAACGACTGTAAATACGGTTTCGACGTAGTTGAAAACACGATTAGAATGACTCTCTTAAGGGGACCTAGACGCGGCTATCCATCTACGCCAGAACAGTGGGTCGATCAATCGGATAATCCACGCGTAGGAATACACGTCATTAAATACGCATTATACGCCCACAAGGGAGATTGGAGGG
This sequence comes from uncultured archaeon, assembly GCA_938082915.1. Taxonomy (GTDB): domain Archaea; phylum Thermoproteota; class CALKCG01; order B24; family B24; genus DTBU01. Next base: position 7,993 of record CALKCG010000051.1, read on the forward strand.
AGTCCATGGTGTTTAGAAAGGGTTACGAGTTTAACTACCCATTGATAGCGTGGAAGACTTCGAAAAAAGCCGCGCCCCTACCGAAAGCACTATCGCTAGTAGAGGTTAAACCGGACAACATCGTCCTATCGGCTTTAAAGAAAGCCGAGGATTCCAACGACCTCATACTAAGAATCTATGAAGCCTGTGGATTAGAATTAGATGCAGTGTTAAAAACGATATTTAAATCTCTGGAAGCAGTTGAAATAGTTGATC
>CALKCG010000052.1 GCA_938082915.1 uncultured archaeon
TCCAGAGAGCTGAAGGGGAAATTCTTTAAAAACTATTAGAGGTTATATGTAATAGGTGTTCACATGAGTCTTAATAGTATTCTGGACAGTCTTTCAGAAGATGCGAAGAGTCAGCTCTTCGAAAGGCTTCTGGGGATACTGTTTAAATCTAAAAACGTAGATAAAGCCGACCCGACGCATATCACGAGGTTTCTCCATTTGGCTAAAGAGGGGCTTCTGAAGAGCAGTGAATGCCTGAATACTATGCTATACATCGCGGCAAGTATGGAAAAAGAGGAGACACTAAGCATCCTATCGGAAAAAGCAGAGTTCAGTAGATTATATAACGTAATACTGAGTTAGGAGGCAATCGTATATGGTTAAATTTGGAATAGAGTTTGTACCAAGAGACGTATATTGGAGAATTGTATACTGTACTATAGAATCTGAGAGATCAGGATTCGACTACGTTTGGATAACCGATCACTATAACAATAGGAATGTTTACGTAATGTTGACATTGATATCGAATTACACTAACAGTATAAAGCTTGGAACTGGTGTAACAAACCCATACGTATGCAACCCGGTCTTTACCGCGACTGCTATCGCAAGTTTAGCTGAAGTAGCCCCCAATAGAGTTGTATGTGGTATAGGAGCTGGGGATTATGTAACTCTATCAACCATTGGTTTAAAGATTGAAAAGCCATTAGCCTATGTTAAAGAAGCTGTGAAAATAATCAGAACTTTAACATCCGGTGAAACTGTAGATTTAGATGGAGATGTATTTAAAATTAAAGGTGTTAGATTAAACTATAAACCTCCGTCTAAAATCCCCGTGTACATAGGTGCTCAAGGCCCGGCAATGCTTAGACTCGCTGGAGAGATAGGCGATGGCGTTTTAATTAACGCATCCCATCCTAAAGATTTGAAGGAGGCAGTCGCTAGAATAAGAGAAGGCGCTTCTAAGGCGAATAGGAGAATTGAAGATCTAGATATAGCTGCGTATACAAGCTTTTCCATAGCGGAGGAGGAGGCTAAAGCTATTGAAGCGGCTGTACCAGTTGTGGCTTTCATAGTAGGAGGAAGCTCAAACGCGGTTTTAGAGAGGCATGGAATAGATCTTGAGAAAGCTCAAGCCATAAAAGATGCGTTGGTACAGGGCAAGTTTGGTAAAGCATTTAAGAACGTTACAAGGGATATGGTCGAGGCTTTCTCAATAGCGGGTACTCCGAAACAATGCATAGATAAGATAGAGCAAGTGTTAGAGACGGGTGTGACCCAGTTTGTAGTTGGTTCACCAATAGGTTCAGACGTTATCAAATCCATAAGAATGATAGGAGAGAAAATAATACCAGTTTTTTAAACCAACATATTTTATTCCAAAACTTGAAGGATAACCGTTAAATTGAACATGCTAAGATTAAGTTTTGGGATTTATTATGGAGGAATATATGTTAGCCGTTGTCTGCCATGGTCCTGAAGACTATAGACTTGAGAAAGTACCTAAGCCCAAACCCAAGAAGGGAGAAGTTTTAACCAAGGTTCTAGCAGCGGGAATATGCGCAAGCGATATTAAGTGTTATAGGGGGTCTCCTAGATATTGGGGTCCTCCAAAGCCCTATGTTAAACCACCCGTAATACCCGGTCATGAATTTATAAGTAGGGTCGTCGACGCAGACCCTGAAGTTGCAGAAAAGTATGGATTTAAAGTAGGAGATAAGACTATTGCCGAGCAGATAATACCCTGCTGGAAGTGTAGGTTCTGTCTTAGAGGGGAGTATTGGATGTGTGAACAGCAGATGGTTTTCGGCTTTCATGGCGGTATAGATGACGGCGCCTGGGCTGAATACATGCTATATCCAAATGGTTCAATAATACATAAAGTTCCAGAGCAAATTCCAGATAAATGGGCTGTTCTTATAGAGCCTCTCGCGTGTGCAATACATGCAGTTGAAAGAGCCGATATAAAGCTTGGAGACTACGTAGTCATATCTGGAATGGGTCCGCTCGGACTATGTATGCTCCAAGTGGCGAAGCTTAAAGGACCAGGTAAACTCGTAGCTTTAGATGTGAGGGACAGTAGGGTTGAGAAGGCTCTTAAGCTTGGGGCAGATGAAGCTTTAAACCCAGTTAAAACCGACGTAGTTGAGCACATTAAACGTGAAACTGGAGGATATGGATGTGATGTGTACATAGAGGCTGCTGGTCATCCGAGCTCGGTGGTTCAAGGCTTACGTATGATTAGAAAATTGGGTAGATTCGTTGAATTCGGCGTATTTAAAGACCCTGTTACAGTCGATTGGAGTGATATAGGAGATGGAAAAGAGCTTACAATCTACGGGTCTCATCTAGGCCCCTACTGCTATCCACTAGCGATAGAGTATATTAGGACGGGCAAAGTTAACGCAGAGAATATAGTTACACATGTCTTTAAACTCGAAAACTTTAAGACGGCCATAGAGTATTCTGAGAAATCTTTAGAGAATGCCGTGAAAGTTATTTTAGCTCCACCTGGAACGGAACTTTGGAGTGACGCTGTATGAAAGTCGTCAAAGTTTCAGAAATTGGATTTACAAAAGCTGTTGAAGAGGCCGTGAGAACACTTACAAATGGGGGAATCGTAGTCTATCCTACAGAAACTTGTTACGGATTGGCAGCAGCGATCGACAATATCGAAGCCGTTAGAAAAGTGTACATGGTCAAACGTAGACCTTTCAATAGACCTCTTACAATATTGGTGGCCAGTGTTGACATGTGGCGTGAGTATGCCTATTTATCCTATGAAGCTATGAAGCTTATAAAGCGGTTTTTACCTGGACCTTTGACCATAGTCCTTTGGAAAAAGGCAACAGTACCGGATATTGTAAATCCTATACGGATTGGGGCTAGAATTTCAAGCCATACGTTGGCTCAAGCAATAGTTGAAAAGCTTGGAAAACCCATAACAGCCACTAGTGCAAACATCCATGGTGATGAGGAACCTTATAATGTTAACAATGTTGTTGATGATGTTGACCTGGTTCTAGATTTCGGCGAACTACCTAGAAACCCACCTTCAACCATAGTCGATTTAACAGTTAAACCGCCCGTTATTCAGAGGGCATATCCTAAGGGTCCATTTACGGAGGAAGAAGTATTGAAGGCGATCTCGGAAGACTAAATTCGACGAATGTTTAAATTTTAAAAAATTCAAATTTCTACAAGGTTGAATGAAACGCTTGCTGTGTCTCGGCATAGAGGGGACTGCCCATACATTTGGAGTGGGCATAGTCTCTTCCGATGGGGAAATCATCGCTGAAGCTAAGTCATCGTACATACCACCGTTAGGTAGGGGGATCCAGCCTAGAGAGGCATCGCAACACCACAGTAGGGTTGCAGATGAAGTTCTAAAAGAGGCATTTGATAAAAGCGGTGTAAAACCAAGGGAAATAGATTTAATAGCCTTCTCTCAAGGTCCTGGGCTTGGACCATGCTTAAGAACAGCTGCTACAGTGGCAAGAGCACTATCGGTTTACCTGGATAAACCACTTGTGGGAGTGAATCACTTAGTGGCTCATATAGAAATTGGAAGGCTTATAAGTAAGGCTAAAGACCCGCTAATACTTATCTTAAGCGGGGGAACGACTCAAATATTAGGCTATGAGGATGGTAGGTATAGGGTTTTCGGTGAAACTTTAGACATAACTTTGGCGAATTGCATAGATACTTTCGCCAGAGAAACTGGGATAGTTGATGTCGGAAATCCTTGGCCAGGCCCAGCCTTCGATAAAGTCGCTAGCAAGGGGAGAAACTACATAAATCTACCGTATACGGTTAAGGGGATGGACCTCCAGTTCTCTGGACTTTTAACAGCAGCCCTAAAAATGTTTAGAGAGAAGGGTGCATCTCTGGAAGACCTCTGCTTCAGTCTTCAAGAGACTGCTCTATCGATGGTTGTTGAAGTTGTCGAGAGGGCTTTAGCTCAGACAGGTAAGAGGGAGGTTCTTTTAACAGGTGGATTTGCGAGAAACCAACGTATTAGAGATATGATTCGTGAAATGGTTAAACTTCACGACGCTGCTTTACACGTAGTTCCACATGAGTATGCCACCGATAATGGGGTTATGATTGCCTGGACGGGTATTCTAGCGTATGAGAACGGATTAAGATTAAGCGTAGAAGATAGCTTAGTTAAACCCAAATGGAGGATAGAGGATGTCCAAATAGTTTGGATGATGAAGGACTAAATCTTTTAATTAGGAGCGATACATTTAAAACTGGCACCTATGTCGAGCTTATTCTACGACATTAGAGAAAGGTTGGTCGGAATACCCATAGTCGACATTCACACCCATATAAACCCTGAAAAACCACATGCCGATAAGCTTGAAAATATCATCCTCTACCATTATATTGCAACTGAGCTTGCTACAGCTGGAGTTTCGAGAAGTGCTTTGGAAAGAGCAGATATGGTTGAGGCCCTTAAGAGAATGGAGCTTATTAGAAACACGGCAACCTATTGGTGCCTCCTTAAAATCATGAACGATTTATACGGATTAAATCTGGAGAAGCTCAAACCAGAAGAATTGAGTGAAGTTAGGAGAACTATTGAGTCTGCTTTTAAAAGCCCTGGGTGGATTGAGAGGATCTTACACAGGAAAATTAAAGCAGAAAAGGTTTTCATAACTTTAGACTATGCATCACCAATACCCAAATACGATCCTACAATATTCGTAGGAGCCCTTAGAATAGATCCGCTTATAAGTCGATTGTCAAAGGAGAGCCTAGATAAACTTGGAAAAGTAGTAGGTATTCAAATAACTACGCTTAGAGACTTAGATGATGGTTTAGATGGAATTTTCAAAGTTTTTAGCAGATACTTTAAAACTGTAACGGTTAGTCTACAACCTGAAGAAGAATTCAAACTTGTGAATAATGAGGAGGCGGAGGATGCTCTAAAACGAATGGTTGAAGGGCTTCCACTGAAGGAACAACAGTTTAGAGAGCTTTCATCATACGTAATTTACAAAGTTGCAAGTCTATGCCAAGAGTACAACGTTGTGTTTCAACTAATGCTCGGTGTGAGACGGCCTGTACCTGGTGCTTCGCCACCAGATTATGCAATAGTGGCTTTTAACCCAAATGCTTTAACAAACTACTGTAAAGTTTTATTCAGCAGGTTTAAGGACGTTAAATTTGATTTGATTTTAGCCAATAGCATTCAATCCCATGAGGTAACTGTCGTAGCTAAAAACTATTCCAATGTATATTTCTCGGGGTTCTGGTGGTATAGTTTCTACCCGTATATCATGAGGATGGGGCTTCTCGAAAGGATGCAGATGCTTCCCAGGAATAAGGTTAATGCATTCTTCAGCGATGCATATGTAGTCGAGTGGATCTATGGAAAGGTTTGTCTTTTGAAGGAGCAGTTAGCTTACGCATTAGCAGATATGGTTGAACATGGATATTACGATAAGGATTTTTCGTTAGAATTTGCTGAAGACCTTCTATATAAAAACCCGGTTACGATATATCAGCTCTAAATCCCTCAATCTTTTTAATGATTACGCTTTCTCTGTAATTAATGCCTTCTTTCATAATCTGTATACCCACATCCTCCACAGGACCATCTACTCATGGGGGTTAAGTGGTGTGCCATAAATTTCCCGCAGCGTGGGCATCTCCTGCCTTTGAAAGTTATACGCATATTTTTATAATCAACCTCGTAAAGCTTCCAAAGTTCCCTAGCTTTTTTACCCATGTCTACTTTTCCTCCTTAAGTTTCACCCTTTCCTCAGGCGGAAGATTTTTTAGGAGAATATGTTTAGGAACAAGATATTTAATGTTTTCCAAGTTGTCATATACGTGACATATTCCTTCCGATACGTTTAATCCAGTTTTAGAAGACAGTTGAACGACTATGAGCTTATCCAAGTCTACGTTAAATTTCTCTCTAAGAGCCTGCCTAACTCTAAATCTCTCAGGAGTAGCTTTTCCAGGGTGTTTCACGAGAAATTTAACTTCACGCCGCTCTAACAAAGGGTTGTAAAAATCTCCTATGATCTCTATATCCATCTTTAAGCCTTAGAAAGAAAGCGGGGACAAATATTTTAACTTTTACCCACTCATCCACTAAAATGTTGTTTTTCCTCGGCGACGCCGCCCCAGGATACAAACATCACCCTTTTGCTGAGTTCTCTTGGAATGTACATCCTCCTAAATGGCATACCAGCACACCTAGAGGTAACTTCTTTAACGAGTTCTTCTAAAGACATCTCTTCAATATGGTCTTCCTTCAAGGTAGACCTATCTCTTATGACAACGGGAAGCTTACCTGTCTTAAGCTCTTTATCGCCTACGACCACTATAAATGGAATCCATCTAGTTTTTGCGTCTCTAACTTTCCTAGCCACTGATAGCTCTCTTTCATCCACACCAACACGTATATTCGCCTTCTCCAGCGCATCAGCAATTTCATTGCATTTCGCTATATGTCTCTCAGCGACAGGAATAAGTCTAACCTGTTCAGGTGAAAGCCATACTGGTAGCATTGGAGGTTTACCTTCTTCCTCCATTTTAGCGGCAACTTCGAGAAGAGCGTAGAGAGTACGCTCTATGCTCCCGAACGAGGACGCGTGGATAATTATGCATGGATGCCTCTTACCGTCTTCACCCGTATACATTATCTGAAATCTTTCACCGTTTTTAATATCGTACTGGACTGTCGCTATTTGCACATTAGCCTCATCAGCTCCAATAACTTGATACTCATTCTTAATAGCATAATAATGGCTCATCTCGGAGCTAAGTTTGAAGAATGCAGGTACAGCTATTTCAACTGTCAAATCTCTAAGCCACTCCTTATTTTTCTCGTAAAACCATTCCACGCCTTCCCATCCCATGACCCACGAGTTGGGGGCTATCATGTTCATAAGCTCTTTAAATAGTATGCACAATTTTCTGAATTCATCCTTAGCCTGTGCTTCATCGCGGCAAAAACAATGTTGATCCATCATCGTAAAACTCCTAAGCCTACGTAAACCAACGACTTCACCGCTCTTTTCCCGACGAAAACACTGAACCTCTTCATATATTTTTACAGGTAGATGTTTATAGCTGAAGATTGTTTTCTGCATAAATGGGAAGGCTCCGGGGTCCGAAGCAAATCTTAAAACAAAGTTCTCCCCACCATAGTTCATTCTGTAATCCCTTTCATGGAATTCTCCCATAAGCTCACGAATTTCCTTGATACTTTCACGGTATATTAGAGGATTCTGTATCTTCATAGCACCCCATGGAAGAGCTACTTTAAAAAGTGCATAGTCTTTTATGAGGTCAGCTATTAAAATCCCATTGGAGTAGAATTTCAAGTTCCCAACGTCGCTTTCGGGACAGTAGTCTACTAATTCTAAACGGCGCATATACTCTATATGTTTGGGTTTCTTCTTAGGCGGGTTTCCTTCAATTTCATTCCTGACGAAAATCTCTAAGAGGTTGTAGATTTTCCCCTCTTTCTTAAATATAGGGCAGTTTTTCCAACTATCAGCTGTAACCTCATACGCAGATCCATCGACGTCCATTATTATAAATCTATGAAATTCCTTCAACTTTGACATGGGGCCTTCAACTTTCTCAGATTCCTCAGCTTTCACTGTAGCCGTTATTGTCCTTGAAAGCTCAGCTAAGGGATGACCTTTACAACTAAGCGAAAAACTCTTATACCATCCAAAGGGACTTCTGTAAACGGTGAAACCTTCCTCTCTTAGGGATTCTTCAAACAATTTAAGAACTGTTAAAGCTTCTCTCGGGTCTGCTAAATTGCTACTCAAGTGTGCATAAGGGTATATTAGAATCGATCTAGCACCTATTTTATTGGCCACATCCCTCACATTCGAAACAGCTGTCTTTATAATTTGAGAAGCATTATCACCATTCTCAACAGCAGTAAAGACCACCAGAAGCTCCTTGAAAGAGCCATGTTTCATTTGTTCCGATATTGGTTCAGCCATATCTATTGCTTTACTGGTAACTCTATACTCAAAATTGTCGGCGTGCACTAGGAGAAGTTTCAAATATGCATTCCTCCCTAGCAACGTAGAAACACATCACATTCTCAACTTAAATATTATGCTTACTAATCCCTCAAATATAGAATTTACTCTAGAGATTGTAGAAGGTGAATATGGATAAAATATACCTGTTAAATTTCCTCCATACCTACTACGACGTCAACCCTCTTCTCAATTCTATCCACTTTACCGTCACGTATCCAAACGATTCTATCAGAGACGTCTATCATCTTCAAGTCGTGGGTAGCTGTAAAAATCGTTACACCCTTCTCAACATTAAGCTGTCTAAGCATGTTTATAATTTCCAGTCCGGTATGAAGGTCAAGGTTTCCAGTCGGCTCATCTGCTAACACTATGACTGGGTCATTAGCTAATGCTCTAGCAATTGCAACCCTCTGCTGCTGTCCTCCGGATAATTCAGCTGGTTTATGATGTAATCGGTCTCCCAATCCAACTCTATTGAGGATTTCTATAGCTCGTCTCATTCTTTCTTCCCTAGGAACACCTGCGAATATCATTGGAAGTGTAACGTTTTCAAGCGCCGTTAAAACTGGGATTAAGTTGAAGGTTTGGAATATGTAGCCTATTTTACGGCATCTAAGCCAGGCGAGCTCATAAGCGTCAAGCTTAGATATGTCAACTTCATCTATGTAGACTCTCCCCCTTGTAGGTCTATCTAGACCGCCGATCATATTGAAAAGCGTAGTTTTACCGCTTCCCGAAGGACCCATGATAGATAGATACTCACCACGTCTAATCCTTAAATCGATACCGTCTAAAGCTTTAACAACTACTTCACCTAGTTGGTAATACTTAGCTAGATCTTCTGTTTCAACTGTATACTCATACCGCAAGTTTTTCCACCTTATTTTTATCACTAAGAATGTTAATAAAAGGTTTTCCTTTCTCTCTGAAGTTCAAATTTCAAATCTTAATGCGTCTGCAGGATCCATACTGGCTGCATGATACGCTGGATATATCGTGGCTCCAACGCTTAAAATCATAGCTATTAGGATGCCTTCACCCATCCTCATAGCATAACTTGTCAGTAGTGCGGAGGAGAATATTACGTTCATGTATTCTCCAATGTATATGAGGAGGCCGGCAAGCCATCCAACTACAGCCCCTATAAGTCCCCCAATAACACCTACCAGTATGGCTTCAAACATAAATATCATTAGTATGTGTCCATCCATAGCTCCAAGACACTTCATAGTACCTATCTCTTTAGTCCTCTCCGTAACGGCCATCAACATAGAGTTCAATATTCCAACTGCGCAGACGATTAGAGATATCATGGCCATCCAGAGCTGGTAGCTTTTGGCTGCCTCAGAAGTCCCATATATAGAGAGCATTATATCTGACATTGTTCTAAGACCTACGTAGAATGCTATCCCTAGAATTATTGACACGGCGGTTATTAGAGCTCTTACAAAACGTCTCTTTATACTTTCAATGCTAAATCTTAAAGCTTCACCTGGTGGAAATTTGACCTCCCTCGATTCTACAGTACTTTTACTCATGATAGGATCAAGAATTATAAGTAATTGTTATTTTTAAGTTTTATGAGTAGAAGAGTTAGAGTAACATTAAAAAGTAGGTAGGAGACGAAGATAAAATGATGGAGACGCTTCTGGCAAATGCTTCTATGATCACTTGGATGCTTGTAATACTAGCTGCAATAATGTATCTGGTGATTGTTTTCATATTCGGAGAGGAGGATTAACGGTCAAATGCCATTTGAAGAATTATCAAAGCAATTATTAGAGGCTCTCAAAGATATAGGTTTAGAAGAGCCCACATCGATACAGAAGAAGGCAATACCACTTATCCTCTCGGGTAGGAATACACTCATAGTTGCACCCACTGGCTACGGTAAAACTGAAGCAGCCCTAATACCAGTACTTGAAGCATACCTTAGACTTAAAGATAAGCCTAAAGGTACAGTTATACTCTACGTAACCCCTTTGAGAGCTTTAAACAGAGACCTTTTAAGGAGAATTAAAGTACTATGTGAAAAATTGGGTCTGGAGGTGGATGTTAGACACGGCGATACGGATTATAGAACTAGGAGAAGACAAGCACTGAAACCACCTAAAATGCTGATAACAACGCCTGAGACACTTCAAGCTATTCTACCGGGTAGAATTATGAGGGAACATTTTAAGAGCTTAAAATGGGTTATTGTAGACGAAGTCCATGAATTACTCGGCAGTAAACGTGGAGTGCAACTGGCTGTAGCATTAGAGAGGCTTAGAGCTATTAAAAATGGAGATTTCCAATTAATTGGAATATCTGCTACCCTAGCTGAGCCGAAACTTGCAGCAGAGTTTATAAGCGGATCAAAACCGATGAGTTTAGCGATTACCGAGGAGCTTAAAAACACTGAAGTAATCGTTGATAACCCTCAGCCCTCAGACGTTGACTTTGAAAAATCTACAGAACTTGCTTTACCAGCAGATGCCGTAGCAAGGATTAGGACTTT
>CALKCG010000053.1 GCA_938082915.1 uncultured archaeon
AACTACGCTTTTAATGCCTGCTTTCTCTAGAAGCTCGGGGATTTTAACTACGAGGCTTTCAGACCTATCATACCTAGGTCTAACCGCTTTAACCAAATATACTTCACTCATCAGCAATCCTCCTATCAACTTGGAAAAAACAATAGTGAAAAATCATACTTCCCACATATTTATGTTTCGGAATGCGAATATATATAACGTAGAAAAGGTCTCCAACATAAGTGGAGGTTAAGCCTCAATTTGAAAGCAATAGGTTTATGTCGAATTTGAAGAAGCTACGGATTTCCATAGTAGTACTTTCTCATGTAGTAGTCTGGCTTTTTGAGAGAGCCGAAGCTTCTAACGCCTTTCTCTTTAAGCTGTTTTCTAAGCGCATCCGCGTACTCTCTGGTTATCTCTCCCTTACGTTCTAAGTAGTCTATGACTTCCATCGCCTGCTCTTCAGTTTCACAACGTCTAAGGTAGGATATGGCGTCTGGCATTTTAAGCTCATCGAATTCTTCTACATTGTATGTTCTAACCCCTCCAATGTTGATTGCTTGAACCCTGTTCTCTATCTCCCTAGCCAGGTTTGGAAACCTCTTTTTAAACTCTTCCCAATCTATCTCCATCTTCCTCTTACTAGTAGTCTCTAATTCTGAGATTTAAGAATTACATAGGATGACTCGCATCCACTATGTGCACTAAACGGGTGGAAATAAACCTGGAGATCATGCGTTCTATACTACTTCAAACATCCCCGGCCCCACAATTAGATTCATTACTATATCATAGAAGGGGGGCTCTTCCAGGCCGAAGGTAATCCTAAGATTGTAAGAAGTGTGGTCTACAGGTTTTCCACCTGGATTACAGCCGTCCATTTTAACGGAATCCATCCGTAAATGGAAGCAAATATAACCTAGAGGCCTACATATTGTAGTTGAGGATATCTGTTTGCCGAGGCTTGTAGAGCGTAATACGGTTGTTAAGAATTGGAGAGAGGTCCCTGTGAAAATAGCGCTGGTCTACCCAGGCGGCTATAGAGCTGGGATGACTGGTTTAACTGTTCAACTTCTATACTATCTATTCAACCTTAGAGACGATGCTCTCTGCGAGAGGGTTTTCATAGATGGTTCTAAGCCTCCCCGCAGTGTCGAATCCGGAAGAACGCTTGAAGACTTCGACATTATAGCTGCTACGATCTCGTATGAAGAAGGCTATGTTGGACTCCTCAGGGGGCTTCTGGACTCTGGAATACCTCTACACCGTATGGATAGAGGCGATAGACATCCTATTGTATTGGTTGGGGGGATTGTTCCAACCTCGAATCCGACGGTTTTAGAAGACTACGTGGATGTTTTCGCGATCGGGGATGCTGAGCCCATCGTAGATAGGCTTGTTGAGGTTTACATGGAGCAGCGTAGTAAGCAGAGTAAGCTTGAAACTTTAAGCAATATGAGGGGTTTCTACGTGCCAGTTTACTCTGAGGGTTTTGTAGACAGGGTTTACGCTTCGAAACTCGACGATAGTCCATATCCAACCGGTCAAATAGTCCCCCTAGTCGATGAGAAAAACCCGCTTTGTCCAGTCTTTGGTTTAACGTTCAACCTCGAGGTGACGAGGGGATGTGGTAGGATGTGCCGATTCTGCTTAGCAAGCTGGGTGAATACGCCTGTGAGACATAGGAGTCTAGAGTCTATGGTGGATTTAATCGACGAAGGATTGCGGAGGACTGGCGTTAGAAAAGTTTCACTTCTAGGAGCTGGCATATCGGATAATAAGTGGCTTAAAGACGTCTGCGCGTACCTAGTTTCCAAGGGTGTGGAGTTTTCAACACCTTCCATCAGAATGGATTTAGTAGATGAAGAACTTATGAAGCTTATAGTTCAAGGTGGGCAGAGGACTCTTACACTAGCACCTGAAGCCGCTTCAGAGTACGTTAGAAGCCTCATAGGTAAGCCTATGTCTGACGACCGTATAATAGAGGTTGCTGAGAGCGCCTATAGGAGTGGGTTTAAAAGACTTAAACTCTACTTTATGCTCGGTCTACCAGGTGAAGACTCCGATTGTTTGAAGGGTATTGGGAGGATGGCTGATGCGTTCGCTAGACTAGGGTTTAGTCAAATCCACATATCGATCAACCCCCTCATACCTAAGCCTCAGACGCCTTTCCAATGGCTTCCCCTGGCTTCGAGGAAGTATTTGGAGGAGGCTTTTAAAACCATTAGATCCAGTATGCCTAAGGCCGTTGTTCGAGTGGAAATGCTTAATCCAGCTGAAGCCGAGTTTCAGGCTTTACTCTCCCTTGGAGATAGAGCTGTCGGCAGGGTTGTTGAATACATGGCTCTACACAGTAGGATGAATGTGAGGGAGTCTTCTAAAGCCGTTGGAGTAGATTTAGATAGAATCGTCTACACGGCTAAGAATTGCGATAGCCCTCTACCGTGGAGTATGATACGTTCAGCAGATTTTAAAGCTCTCAAAGAGCATTACTACGCGTTTGAGCGGGAGTTAAAGCATTAGCTCCGATAGGCTTTTCACACGCCTTACAGAGCCTGGAGGACCAAGCTTTACGTAGAGTTCCTCAGCCCACGTGTATGCCTCAGGTCTAGGTCCTAGAAACACTAGATGCGTTGGCCATAGTAAACCAGCTACGTATGGTAAGTCTGTATACCTTAAGCAGTTTAACATTTCTAATGCTGGTCCTGAGCCGTCTGGGTTTGAAGCAGTGTTTTGAGATGGAGGTGGATTATTCAAGATCAATGCGAACACATCTTTCTCAAGTAGAGCCGCGTATAATGCGGGTACGGACATTTCACAGCTACCCATGACACCTATTCGTTTGACATCTACCCAGCTTATGGATTTCAATGCTTCAATAGCCCGTAGTATATCGTAGACCCTCATACTTGCTATAGTCCTCCCTGTTAATGGGGCTGACCTACGTATCAGCCACTGTAGGTCTGGAGCCCAAGACGTCTCACCTATCCCCCTCACTTCTAGGAATGCTCTAGCCCATGAACGGTTAAGCCCGCTGATAAACGGCTCTTCAACCCAGTAGAAGTTGAGGGTTTTAGCAGACCTATTCAATACGAGGAGTATCGGTGTAGGTTCAGGAGCGTTTAAATGCTTTAAAATGTGCATGTGAAGTCTCCAACCTTCTTCAGGTGTAAAGCTCACCAGATATCCAAGCCAGTTTCCATTTTCATGTTTAAATTCGATTTTAAGGTTTAAATCGCACGGTTCACGTGGGAATGCTGAAAACGTCTTCTCCATAAGCGTTCTGATGAGTTGTTTTTTATACTCTCTGAGTTCCTCAACGTTGTTTATTTTCGGCGGTTCAGCTGGTTTTATAAACCAGTTTTCAACGGTTGTTACTCGCTCATCGTCTGGGATTCTATTGAAGACTTTTAAAGTTTCAACCGTCTCCTGAGATACCGGGGATTCATCTATGTCTCCAACCTCATCCAAGGATGCTTCCACGCCTTTTAAGTGTTTGAGGAACCATTGGAGTATGGCTTTCCTGGAACCCTCAGTATATCCATGTCCTCCAGGTGTTTTGACAAGTACTACGTTATCTGGCTTTCCGAGGAGTTCGTAGAGTCTTTTAAGCCTGCTGTATGTGAGCTCTGCAGACTCTATGTCGAAGACTACATCGCCTTCAGTTGAAGCTATGAGTAGGGGTCTTGGAGCTATTAAAGCCCCTAGGTCTGCTGAATCCCACATGTAGCTGTTGATCCAGTATATGCAGTCGCAATTCCCTTCAACTATGCGTTTACACACCTGTGAATCTATCGTTATTGTTCCGCATACTGGTGCAGCT
>CALKCG010000054.1 GCA_938082915.1 uncultured archaeon
ATGTTGGCTTCTGGGAACCCTATTTTAGTGAGGTAGTTTCTAACTTTATCTCTATGGTCTCCCTGGAGAATAATTCTGTTTTCTTTAACTGTTCCACCGCATGCGCATATGGTTTTAAGGTCTTGAGTAATTTTCCTAAGGTTTATACCTTTATCGTTTATACCTTCGACTACCGTCGTCAATTTTCCATATCTTCGCTTTTCGAGTTTTATTAGAACCCTTTGCTGCTCCTTGCTGAGAGTTCCACAGACACATAAGTCCTTCGGTAGACCACATACCTTACAAATTTCCTGCATTACCTTCCTCCTTAGGTCAAAAATAGATGATGCGGTTCACCAATATAAAACTTTTCAATATCATTTACGTTTTAGAATTTCAACGCCAGGTAATTTTTCCCCGGTAATGTACTCTATGAAGGCTCCACCGGCTAAGCTTACGTAGTTAAACTTGTCGTAGAGATTAAGTTTCCTTAGAACGGCTGCAGTATCTCCTCCGCCAGCAACTTTATAGGCTTTGCTTAAAGCAACGGCTTCAAAAACTCTTCTACTTCCCTCTATGAAGGCGTCTCTCTCGTAAACTCCTAGTGGTCCGCTTACAAGTATAGATTTGGCGTTTGCTACGAGCTTCCCATAGGTGTTTGCTGTTTCAACGCCTATATCCATTATAGGTTTTTCAGAAGGTAGCTCGGAAACCTTTACTTCAATTCTTCTTCCATCTACGTCTAAGGCGACATCCACTGGAAGTTTAATACTATCTCCATACTCTTCCACCAGCTCCTTAGCTTTGGGGATTAACTCGTAAAGCTTTTTACGTTTGAGGATTTCAACGTTTACATTACCTAGGTTTACGCCTTTAGCCGCTAGGAAAAGCTGGCTTACCAGTCCCCCGGTTAAAATAGAATCCGCTATGTTGTTTCTAAGCATGTATTCAACTATTGTTACGGTTTTCTCGGCTTTGGCTCCGCCGAGTATGCATATCATAGGCTTCTCAGGCTTTTCAAAAACCTTTGAAAGTGCTTTAAGCTCCCCCTCCATAACTCTACCTGCGCAAACTGGTTTAACTGGTGCAAATCCTACGACTGAGCAGTGTCCTCTATGTGCTACCGAGAAACCGTCTAGAACGAATATGTCTATTAACGGTGCAAGCTCTTGAACGAGTTTAGACTTTGAGTGTTCTTCAGGGGTTTTATCCTTAGCTTCCTCAGGGAAGCTTCTAACGTTTTTAAGTATTAAAATTTCTCCTGGTTTAAGGTTTCGTATAGCGTTCTTCGCATCTTCTCCGAACAGGTCATGTATATATTTCACTGGTTTGCCTAGAATCGTACTTAGGGCTTCAGCATGTCCTTTCAAAGACTCTAAGTAGTCTGGATCGCCGCTCCTCCCCTGGTGTGCGATTATAACTACTCTAGCGCCTTTCTCAGAAAGCTCTCTAATGGTTTCTGCATGTTCTCTGATACGTGAGTCATCTATTATCTTCCTAGAATTGGGGTCTACTGGCACGTTGAAATCGGGTCTCACAAGCACAGTTTTCCCGTAAAAATAAAAATTGTCGAGTGTTGGAAATTCCGACATTTAAACTCCTCACCCTTAAAAGCCTTTACGTTCAGCGATGTCGCAGACTCTCTTCACCATCTCAGCCATACGGCATGAGTAGCCCCACTCGTTATCGTACCATGATAGAACTTTGACGAGTCTACCTATGGCTTTAGTCATAGGCCCATCTACGACCGAAGAGTATGGACATTTAATGTAGTCTGTGGATACAAGCTCTTCATCAGTATAGCCCAATATTCCTTTAAGCGGTGGTCTTTCAGAGGCTTCTTTAAACGCCCTATTCACTTCTTCAGCCGTTACTTCACGTTTCAATATCGCTGTTAAATCTATAATTGAAACCGTCGGCACAGGTACCCTTAAAGCTATTCCAGTCATTCTACCTTTAAGCTCAGGTAGAGTTAGTGTGGCTGCTTCGGCGGCACCAGTCGTTGTAGGTACGATATTCCAGGAAGCCGACCTAGCCCTCCTGAGGTCTCTATGCTGCATATCGAGTAGCCTCTGGTCGTTCGTAACGGCGTGCACGGTGTTCATTAAGCCGCATTCCATGCCGAACTGTTCATTCAAGACTTTGGCTAATGGGGCTACGGCATTCGTCGTACACGATGCTAGAGATATCATCGTATGCTTCTCATGGTCGTATAAGTGGTCGTTAACGCCTATTACGACTGTTATGTCTGCGGATTCAGCGGGCGTCATCGGTGCAGAGACTAAAACCTTCTTAGCTCCAGCCGCCAGGTGTTTAGCAGCTTCATCTCTCTTAGTGAACCTGCCCGTCGATTCGACTACCACTTGTACTCCTAGGGCTTTCCATGGAAGCTTCGTTATGTCTGGCTGAGATAATACGGTCACTTTAACGTCTTTAGCGATTATATTGTTTCCTTCAACTTTAACGTCGAATGGGGCTTTGCCGAATGTACTATCGTATTTGAGTAGGTGCGCCAGTGTTTTCGCATCCGTTAAGTCGTTTACGGCTACAAAGTCTATGTCGATGTCCCTCTCTAAAGCCGCTCTAAATAGAAGTCTACCGATTCTCCCAAACCCGTTTATCGCTACGGGTATCGGCAAGATATCACCAGCTTTCATAGGAGAAGCTTTAAATTATAAATTTTTTTATAGCCTCTTCAACCTCATAGGTCGACGATTTCTACTTCCATGGTTTCAGAGTTTAGAATGGCTACTGTACTTCTCCCCGTAAGGTATCCACACGCCTCGCCGGGGTTTACGATAATACAATCTCCTACTTTCTCCAGCGTGACTTTATGGGTATGTCCTCTAACTAAAACCCCGTATAAGCCACTTAACGCTAAAGCCTTGACTATACGTTCATCTACGCCGTGTATGACTGCACCGTTCAACCCGTCTGAGTTAAATTCTTCAAACATGTTTAGTTTAAACCCGAGCTCTACGGCCCTATCTTTAAGCTTCTCACGTTCGCCGTCCACGTTTCCGTAAACCCCTACTAGGTTACATTTAAGTTCTTTAAACCTTAACATTGCAAACGGTGCACACCAGTCTCCAGCGTGGACGACCAGTTTAACGCCTTTACGATTGAAGAGTTCTACCGCTTTATCTATGGTGGTTAAATTGTCATGTGTATCCGATATTAGTCCTATAAGCACCATAACGGTCAAATGTATTAAGTCAGTTTGACTATTTAAAAGGTGTAGTTCCGACGAACCTTTAAAAACACCGTATTTCTTAAATAAAAATGGGTGTTTGCCTTTGGACGTTTTAACAAGTAAGGAGATGTACGCCGAAGAGCTTAATGCCGCTTATCTAGGCGTCTCCGAGCTTCAGCTTATGGAGAATGCTGGAGCAGCCGTTGCTAGAGAAGTAGCATCCAGGTTCAACCCGGAGAATTGCCGAGTTATCATATACGCTGGGACTGGTGGGAATGGTGGCGATGGTTTTGTAGCTGCTAGACACTTAACATACTATGGTTTTAAAGTGAAAGTCATCTTAGTCGGCAGGGTTAAAGACGTGGTTAGAGAATCGTCTAAAGTTAACTTGAAAGCTTTGCTTAGGATGGGTGACTCCGTAGAGTTTGTCGAAGCTTACGACTCTTCCATGTTTAAAGTGGAAGATGCCGACGTACTTATAGACGCTATCTTAGGCTATGGCGTTAAAGGTGTTTTAAAACAGCCCATACTGCAAGCGGTCAAAACATTCAACATGTCTAAAGGGTTTAAAATAGCTGTCGATATTCCAACAGGTTTGGATGCGGATACGGGTGAAGTTCTAGGCGAAGCCGTTAAAGCGGATTTAACTTTGACTTTCCATAGGCCTAAGAAAGGGCTTTTAAGTAACCCAGATTCCGTCGGCGAACTTAAGGTCGTGAACGTAGGTATTCCACCCGAAGCCTCCATGTACGCGGGTCCGGGCGACGTTTCACTAGCCGTTAAACCCAGACCTCCCCACTCGCATAAGGGGGACTTCGGCAGACTGTTGGTTGTGGGTGGTAGTGAGACGTATACTGGTGCTCCAGCTTTAACGGCTATGGCTGCTTTAAGAACTGGCGTGGACTTGGTTTTCGTAGCAGCTCCTGAGAAAACAGCCTATACTATATCGGGTTTCTCGCCAAACCTCATAACGGTTAAACTCGAAGGCGAATGTTTAAAGCCTGAGCATTTCGAAAAGCTTAAGCCTTTAATCGATAGGTCTACGGGTTTAGCCATTGGACCCGGCTTAGGCTTGAGGGATGAGACCTTTCAAGCGTTTAAGCTCATAGTAGACTACGCTTGGTCGAAGAAGATTCCAACAGTTATAGATGCTGATGGTTTGAAAGCATACGCCGTTTACAAGCCTTCGGCGACTTATGCCACGGTCTTAACCCCTCATCTAGGCGAGTATAGTTTAATATTCGGCCAGCCTCCCAAGGAGCTTGAAAAGCTCAAGCTTCACGTTAAGGAAAACGCCGCCAAAGCGAATCTGACGATACTGCTCAAAGGTATGGTGGATATCATAAGCGACGGCTCGCGCGTTAAATTGAACTTCACTGGAAACCCTGGGATGACCGTAGGCGGTACTGGAGACGTTTTAACGGGTATAGTTGCCACTTTCCTAAGTCAGGGCGTTGAACCGTTTAGAGCGGCTACCGCTGCGGCGTTTATAAACGGCTTGGCTGGCGATATGGTTGCCTCGAAAATAAGGTATCATATGGTGGCGTCGGACCTATTAGACGTTATACCGGAAGCCATTGAGTTATGCGTGAAGGGAGAAGTCGGTAGGCTTGAAGAACTCTACCGTTTGAAAACCCGTTGAGTAGACGTTTAAACTGGCTTAGAGGTTTGTTAAAAGATCTTCTGGAATCACGTAGTCCCCTCTATCTCCTCCTACGACTACTCTGAACCAAGACTCGCCGTTTAAGCTTGTGACTTTCTCAAGCTTACCTGAGGCTCTAATGATGTCCCCTGTTCTCGCTTGTTCGCAGAATCTGCCTCTGAAAGAGTAGACTTCTCTTACTTGAGCCGGGTTGACTTTTACACCGGATAAGAATTGGACGCTTGAAATCATGTATCTGCACGGTGTAAAGATCGACTCCGAATCGTCTGAGACTTCTGCTTTGATTGTGCAGAACCCTATGGGCTCGTAGATTTTATCGCCGTATTTCTCGGACACTTCATTCCAATCGTGTAAAAATCTTACGAAGAAGCTTCTACCTATAAACTTACCCTGTATCTTTTTACCGCCTTCAACTTTAAGGAAGGCTTTAAACGGTATACTCGTATCTTGAGACCTAAACTCGTATAGTTTAGCCAACTCGTCGGTAGTGTACGGTTTAACTTCGTCGCATTCATTCATAAGCTCTTCGAGAGCCCTGTAGACTTTAAGAGAGTTTTCCCTTCCGTAGACTATTAAATCTATGTCTGAGTTTTCATTGTGAAGGTCTACTAATAGCGACCCGGAAAGCCCCATACTTTCTACGGGTACTCCGGATTTAACGGATAGAAGTTTTGCGAATTCTAAGGCTTCTCTTTCAACACCGTCTTTAACGCCCAGCTCCATAAGTTGTCTAATCTTCGATTGAGGGTTGTAAATACGTTTAATCCTATCTAACGGTACTCCCTGTACTTCCATGTTGAAGAATGGGCTTCTAAATATGTATATTGGAGCCTTCTCTCTTAAGAAGTTCTCTCTATCTTTAAGTCTGTAGATTTTACGGTATTTCACTCCGAGTCTAATTCTACTTCCACAACTATCTGGGACATACCTTAAATAGGCTATTACCCTGTCCGGTGGGTGGAGTAAGCCTTTAACGTCGAATATGAAGCCCTCCAAGGTTTCTAAGAAGTCTCCCTCTCTAAACTTCATTTCTAAAATCTTAAACCAATGTAACGCTTATATAAAGAGTTACCGTTATCAATCCCAAGCTATGAGACTGTTTAGAGATAGAGACTTCCTTGAAACGTACGAGGGCATGTTCTTCTGCGTGGTTGGAAATGTTCACCCTAATGATAGAGTAATATCCTACTTGAAATATATTCCAAGCGATTTTGGACTTTGGGGTATAGAGCGTAAGTACTCTCGAATACTGAAGTCTTACACAGCGTTATCCGTGAAGGAGGTTTTAAACTTCCTGAAGAGCAATTTTCCACGTTACGTTAGTGGGCTGAATAGCATGAGTTTGGAGATGATAGCTGTTCCCGTTGACAGTATTAAGACGCATTTTAAGCCTGAGCTCCGATTAAGAAAACTCTACGGAGAGCCAGTTGAACATTTGGATGTTTTGGAGAGAAGGACCATTGAGCTAGTAAACCTACTGTCTGAAGCTAGCGGTATACCCGTTGAATGCTTCGGTGTGACTGGTTCAATACTTCTAAAAATCCATAACCCCTCTTTCTCAGACGTGGATTTAACTGTTTACGCCAGGGGAAACGCCTCCAAAATTAAAGATGCCTTAGCTGAGCTTAAGAGGGACGGAACTATTCGATGGCTTAACGGCGGAGAATTCGACAGGTGGGTTTACGATAAAGCCAGACAGTACGGGTTAAGTCTAAAGGATGCTTGGGAGATATGCCGTAGAGTATGGAACAGGGGTATTTACGCAGGTACAGAGTTTTCAGTGCATCCTGTGAAGGTTGAGGAGGACCTTTCGGAACGCTATGGTGATTTCGTATACAGGCCTACGGGTGGTTTAGCTAAGATTAAGGCTATAATAGTTAATGTCGGCGACTCCTACTTCATGCCCGCGGTTTACAAGTTATCGAATGTTGAATTTCTAAGCGGTCCCGCAGTCGAGGATTTGACTGAGCTTACGGCTTATGAGGGCTTCTATGCTGGCGTTTTTGAAGCAGGGGAGGTTGTAGAAGCTCTAGGTAAGCTGGAGACGGTTTTTGATTGTAGGAGCGGTGAAACCTATCATAGGTTGGTTGTTGGAAGTTTTGAAGCCGAGTGTAAAGACTATATTAAACCAATCGCATAATATTTAAGCTCGAGTAGGTATCTTATTTAGAGGTGTTAGTATGGATGTGATGGAGGCGATTAAAACCAGACGTAGTATAAGACGCTATAAGAGTACGCCAGTTGAAGATGAGAAGGTTATTCAGTGTTTGGATGCCGCTAGATGGGCTCCGTCAGCTATGAACTCTCAGCCTTGGGAGTTTATAGTTGTGAAAGACTCTGATCTGAGGAGGAGACTAGCTGAGATCCACAGGTATGGGAGGCATATGGCTCAAAGCCCCGTCGTAATAGTCGTGTTGGTTAAGCCTGTGTCTAGGTATTGGCATGGGGATGCAGCTGTGGCTACTCAGAATCTAATGTTGGCTGCTCATTCGCTGGGTTTAGGTACTTGTTGGATGGGTGTTATAGATACGGATTTTGAAGAGCCGATTAAAAAGCTTCTCGGCATACCTGAAGATTTGAGAGTACTATGCACTGTATCGTTAGGGTATCCTGATGAGTCTCCTTCTAGGACTAGAATACCTTTAGAGGAGAAGGTTCACTGGGAGAAGTACGGCTTTAAGAGAAAGCTGGGGTTGTAGAAACCTTCCTCGTTTACTTTTTAATTATGCGAATGTAAGGTTTAATCGTTTAAAAGTATGGCTTCCACTTCTTCAGTCTCGGACTCTTCAGCTAGTGGTATGCCCGTGGCTTTAGCAGCTCTTTCCGTTAAAGCAAATAAGTCTTCCCTCGAGGCTAG
Source organism: uncultured archaeon (assembly GCA_938082915.1). Classification (GTDB taxonomy): domain Archaea; phylum Thermoproteota; class CALKCG01; order B24; family B24; genus DTBU01. The sequence goes on from CALKCG010000054.1 coordinate 7,693, forward strand.
GCTTAGTTTAAATTTACGCATACCAGCTAGAAGCTGCTGTAATCCTACTTTCATCCTCTCCATGTATCCGTATACACCTAGAGCACCCCAAGGTACTCTGCTGACTCTATTTCCAAGGAGGGCTTTAAGCTCTGGAAGAAACGGGTAGAATTTTTCAGGTTCTTCGCCGTATACTGTTGCGAATTGTTTCGGTAGGTTCTTCTCTTTAGCTAGTCTAGTGAAGTACTCAGCCTTCATGGCGGCTGTTAACAGGGCTCTACCTATAACAGTAGCTTTAACGTAGGGCCCTTCCCCGAAGTTGCTTAAAGCTATAGCCTTCAAAATCTGTGTTTCATTTACAAATCCACCCGCCATGACGATGTCTGGCACGTGCCTTCCATTTCTCTTGAGTATTTGAACAGCCTTTAAGACGTGTGCCTCTAGATACACAGTTGGAATACCCATTTCATCCATCATAGG
>CALKCG010000055.1 GCA_938082915.1 uncultured archaeon
TTAACATTCCTTTTTCTCATTAAATTATTAATATAATCCATTAATCTTTCATCTAACGCTTTAATAAATTTAGTCATTGATTTTTCATGTTTTCGATATAATTTTCTCGCTTTTTCAATAGGGCTCAGTCATGGGCAAAGGAGCATAATAGGCCGATATTCCTCGGAGAATTCGGAGTCTACGATAAAGCTCCAATGGAATCTAGAGTCCGATACTTAAGCTTCATCGCTAGACTGGCGGAAAGCATGGGTTGGAGCTGGGCTTACTGGCAGTTCGACAGCGACTTCATACTGTACGACATACCGAACGATAAGTGGATAGAGCCTGTATTAAACGCTTTAATCCCACCAGAATAGCAATACCGGTATGAAGTAACAGCATAGTAAAAAAGGATTTTCCCATTTTTCCACTAAGCTAGTAGGCAGGTCATTCTACTACTTGAAGTCTTCCGAGTCTACCATCATCAATGGATGTCTTCACAAGGCACTTCAGGCATTTTAGCCATCACTTTACGAACAGCATCAGTATCTGCAGCGTTCTATTCACAGAATACCTTGACTATTTTTACCATCTTCGCTCAATTGAATCTAACTTTTAACTCAATACGCATCAACCGTTACATTAGCCTTCGTCTTCCTACCGAAAAGAGTAGTCTCTTTAATCGTCATGGGAGCTGACAACGGACGAACGGCTAAAAACTTCGCCAAATTTTTCACTTCCTTTCTTCTTATACCGCGCTCAACTTTAGAGTGAAGCTTCACCAACTAGTGAAGAAAGCAGTCTTCACGCATACTTCAGAAGCTGAGTGAAGCCTACTTAAGGCTGTTAAGCTCTCCCTAATAAGGCTTCCCTATAGCCATATTTTTAAACCGTTTGAGGAAAACATTTAAAACAAACGTAGACGATATACCTCAAGAGGCTTGAAAATGCTACGTGAAGATCATAAGAGGCGTTTAAGTGAAGAGTTTAAAAAGAAGTTGAAAAAGCCTGTTAAACTTGTCGTATTCACGCAGGAGGTTGAATGCCCATTCTGCGCTCAAACCAGAAGCCTAATCGAGGAATTAGCATCTTTAAGCAATAATATAACGGTTGAAGTATACGACTTCGTTAAAGACTCCGAGAAAGCCAAAGCATACGCAATTGATAAGGTTCCAGCTGTGGCTATAGTAGGGGAGAAAGACTACGGTTTAAGGTTCTACGGCCTACCCTATGGATACGAGTTTCAAACACTCTTGGAGGCTTTGTTCCACGTTTCGACGGGAGAAACAGACCTCTCAGAAGAATCTAAAAAGAAACTGAAGACTTTGAGAAAACCAATTCACATTCAAGTCTTCGTAACGTTGACATGCCCCTACTGTCCATCCGTGGCGAGTCTAGCCTATAAGCTCGCCGTGGAAAGCGACATGGTGAAAGCTGAAGTAGTAGATATAAGCGAGTTCCCCCACCTCGCCTACAAGTACGCAGTTATGAGTGTTCCTAAAACCGTTATAAACGATAAAGTCGAATTTGTCGGAGCAGTATCAGAGAAACTATTCATAGAATACGTTATGCTTGCAACGGGCAGCCCAGGATACGTCCTTTAAAACACCTAAGGTGCAGAATTGACTCGTAGAAGAGAAACCTTAAAACTGATATTCATATATAGTGGGGAATTCGCGGAGCGAGTTATAAGAAATTTAATAAACGACCCGAGTTTCTGTAAATCCTGCGGATTATACTGCAACTCCTGTAAGTATGGCTTATACAGCTATGTACAAAACATACTGGCTGCTGTAAAACTTCCAAACCCATCAGACCTACCAGCGTTCATAGATAAGCCTGAAGAATACATGCCCAAGTCAACACCCAAAGCCGACGTATGCGTAGCGTCAGGTCTACATAAAGACCTGCTGCTAGAACTGCCGCTACACCTCGAGAAGATAGGCGTAAAGGCGTTGATCGTCCCAGTGGAAGACTTCAACGAAGTCCCAGTAGGCTTAAGAATACAAGTTGAAGAGCGTTGTTTGTCGCTAGGCTTAGAAACGGCGTTTCCCAAGCCCTTCTGCTCTCTAGAACCCTCGGAAAATAAACCCATAACCTCAAGATTCGTCGAGGAGCTTGGCGTAGGCCGACCGAAGCTTGAAATATCCTTAGCTAAGAGAAGCGGATATGAAATCATAGAGTATGCTATTGTTAAACGTAGCGCACCATGCGGCTCAACATGGTACATAGCGAAGAAACTGACGGGTGTTGAAACGAAGAGGGAAATCCTATACGATGCCATAGCGAGAGCCCACCACAGCTACCCATGCACGGCAACAATGAACATAGACCCGGAGGAAAAAGAACCCATACTACATCTAGGAGGATACATAATAAGAGAAGAAGCTGAAAAAGCAATTGAAAAAGCAAGATCTTCTAAAGCTTAAATCCATGTATACGTCAGGATTAAACTAGAGAACTATTGGAATGTAGAAGCTGAAGCGTATGCTTTTCAGTTCAACTACGCACGGTTAGATGTTTCACTGATCGTACCATAGCTTCAAACCATCGGTCTAAACTTACCTTTTCCTCGAAAGATATCTGAAAGCCGATAAAGCTGCTTTACACCCTTCTCCAGCTGCAACTATTATCTGCTTCTCCGGCACGTTTGTTACATCACCTGCTGCAAAAAGCCCTGGAAAACTGGTTTCACACATACAGTTAACAATAATCTCACCCCATTGATTCTTCTCCACAAAATCAACTATTTCCGAGTTCGGTGTAGACCCCACTTCGATAAAAACTCCTTGAACTGGTAGAAAAAGCTCCTCGCCTTCTTTCAATACTCTCATACCTTTAACCACTTTATCGCCGACTATTTCTAAGACGTGTGTACCCGTCCAAATACTGACTCTACTCGAAGCCCTAGCTTTCTCAACAAGTATAGGGTCTGCTTTAAGCTCACGCATAATCTCTATGAGGTATACACTGTTTGCAATCTTAATCAACTGTAAGACCGCCTCTAAACCAGAATTTCCTCCACCCACAACAGCAACATCTACTCCTCTAAACAGCGGTGCATCGCAAGTAGCACAGTATGAAACACCTCTATTCTTAAACTCTCTTTCACCTGGGACATTAAGTTCTCTAGGTCTTCTGCCAGTTGCAACGATAACAGCCCTACTAGAATAGTCACCGTTATCTGTGGTTACGTGGAAAAGCCCATTTTCAAACGAAACCCTAAGAGCCTCCTCCATTCTAAGGTCAAAATTGTACTGTTTTAAATGGTCGTAAAACTTAGCCGCCAACTCCTCCCCTGTAATGTATTGGAAACCAGTATAGTTTTCAATGGTTGACGAGAACGTAACCTGACCACCTACATTTAATGTTAAAACTAGAAAATCCATCCTCTTGCGGGCGGCATATATGGCTGCCGTTATCCCAGCAGGACCAGCGCCTACGATTATTAAGTCATAAACACGATTAAGCCCCATTCAAAATTTTCTCAACAACAGCCTCTCTTATAATTTTCCCTTAGGAGTACAAGGACTTCCATGCACACTCTATCCGAGTAAAAAGCATATACGTGGAGGACTACCGCCGCATACGCATGGTAACGTTAGAGCCAAACATTTTTAGAGTCATCAAACTCTAATATTTATACAGAGTGAGCTTTCATGAAAAAGATGATTTACATAGGCAATGCAAAGAAAATACCTGTTGGAGAAGCTAGAAAATTTCTCTATCCAATTGGCGATGAAAAAGGCACCGAAAGACCTGGCTTACTCATACACCTCGAAGACGGCTTCGTAGCCTACGATGGATTATGCACACACATGCAGGCTGAAATTGAATGGAATACGTATACTGGGAGAATATGGTGCACATTACACGACGGTATTTATGATCCGAAAACTGGAAGACCAATACTCGGACTACCTAGAGAACACTTGAAGAAAATAGAGTTGAAGATCGAAGAAAACGGAGAAATCTACGCTATGATATGAAAACCATGTAAATCACCCTCACCTATTTATTTTCAAACTTCGAGAATCCTACTGAAATACGTGGTAAAGTTAGCCTTCCTCGTAACTCTTAAGTCTCTCAATAAGCTCTAATACTCTACTTTTTATCAAATCCCTTATCTTCCTCGCCTCATCCAACGGCATTTCCGCTGGATTTGGAACATCCCACACTTCAACATGTTTAACATAAACCACCGGACACAAAGAACCACTACACACAATCACAGCGACATGAGCTTTCTCCTGGAGCTCCCTCGTCATAAGCTGAGGTTTTTTATGGCTTATATCAATCCCCTCCTCAAGCATAAGCTTCACAGCATTTGGATGCAATCTTTCAGCCGGTGTTAAACCTGCACTTGCAGCATTCCAGCCCTCTGGCGCATACTTGTTAAAATAGGCTTCAGCAATTTGACTTCTAAAACTATTCTCTACGCAGATGAAAAGTACAGCTTTCAACCTTTGAAACTTCCAAAGAACTCTCTTATAAGGCTTAATCCTTATATAGTCCTTAAGGAGGATCCTAATAAAATTCGAGTGATAATGTGCCCCCTCATTGCGACACAATGGATGGACCAGTTGTTACAGCAGCTAAAAAGGCTTTAGAAACCGGAAACGTCAACTTTATACTTCCTTGGGTGCCAAAGAAAGCAGAAGCCAAATTGAGAGAAGTTTTTTGAGAAAACCCTCCAGGCTCGAAAATTGGGAAAAGAGGCAGCTGAAGTTGCAGACTACTGGTTTTTCGAAACCGCGGTACGCTTACATAGAGAAGGCGAGGGAGCGCCTTACACCGGACTTAAACCCGCTGGATTAGATTGGGGTCCTATTATACCGCGAGCGGACAGAGCGATTGAAAAAGGGGATCCCACAGAGGTTATAAGCTTTATAGTACAAGCCGTTGAGGAAGAGTTGCAGAAAAGGTTTAAAAATGCCATGGAAAAAAGAATTACGATGTAAATGATGTGGATGCCGCAAGAGAATATGTCCAAGCAATGCTTGGCTTTACCTTGTACGCACATCATCTATATGAGTTTGTAAAGCATGGAAAGGTGCACGACGGGGAAAG
>CALKCG010000056.1 GCA_938082915.1 uncultured archaeon
TCATACTGAGAGATTTGAAGGAGGCTTCGTATAAGCCTGAGTTTCGCGGTAGCCTACACTACGCAAGCCTTCTAGGAGGATTGGCTATAAACTGTACTGGAACCACGGTCATCCATGGGTTGGGATACTACCTTACAACCCATCATGAAGTCCACCATGGCTTAGCCAATTCTATGTTCCTACAATCAGCAGTGATGTTCAACGCCCCTGAGGTATTTGATAAAATCCTCCGCCTCCTCGACTACTTAGGCTTTGAATACGAAACTGCTGATGAAGCAGTCAATAGATTTGTTGAAACCATTGTAAAAGTTAAGAGTGAACTTGGAGTTCCGATAAACCTTAGAAGTCTCGGCGTTAAAGAGGATGAAATAGACGCCTTCGTATATGAAACTATGCAGTATAAGCGTAACCTTGAAAACAACCCTAGAGCGGTATCAGAAGAAGACGTACGTAGATTTTTCATAAAGGCTTTTTAGAAACTTTAAATATTAGTCATATACCTCAATCTAGGTGCTGAATCACTATGGTTCAAAAGGCTAGGATAAAACTTGCATCTACAGATTTGAAGAAACTAGACGCCGTTTGCAATGAGATTAAAGACATCGCTGAAAAGACAGGCGTTAAAGTATCCGGTCCCGTATTCCTTCCAACTAAAAAGCTTAAGGTTGTTACACGCAAGTCTCCATGCGGCGAGGGAAGTGAAACGTTCGATAAATGGGTTATGAAAATCCATAAAAGGCTCTTCTACGTAACTGCTGACGAAAGGTTTGTTCGAAGACTCATGAGGGTTAGAATACCAGACGATGTGTATGTAGAAGTCCGCATCTCTTAGACTGTAAGTTCTAAACTTAAATAGTTTCACATGTCTTCTGATATTTGTGACATCTAGAGTCTACTTCAGCTCTTCTAGAGCTAAGAAGGAGGAGGAGTCTCTAGTTCATAAGATTAGACGGCTTTTCAAAGAAGCAGACTTAGACTCTGTGATCGGTAGAGGAGATGTCGTAGCTGTTAAAATCCACATAGGGGAGAGGTATGGACATACCTATGTAAGGCCCAAACACGTCAGAACAGTCGTCGAGTTGATTAAAGAGCTTGGAGCCACACCCTTTATAACGGACACAACAGGTTTAGATTTAACTTCAAATCGGGGGAATGCGTTAAACTGTATTGAAATAGCTGCTCTCAATGGCTTTACTAGAGAGACGGTAGACGCACCTATAATAATAGCGGACGGTTTAAAGGGGCTTAAAGGAGTGAGGGTGAAAGTCAACGGTTTAGTTTTGAAGGAAATATACTTGCCTCCAGTTTTAGCGGAGGCAGATGCCTTAATATCGCTGGCTCACGCTAAAGGTCACCCTAGGACTGGGTTGGGTGGAGCCATAAAAAATATAGCAGCAGGGTGCGTTAACAAGACCACTAAAGCTCTGATACACTTGAAGGAACCTCCCTATGTCAAGGAGGATAAGTGTAATGGATGTGGTTTATGCGTTAAATTCTGCCCAGCCGATGCAATCACCATACTAAATGGTAAAGCGCGTATAGACTATGAGAAGTGTCTATTGGGATGCGGATGCTGGAGCGTATGTCCTGCGAATGCTATTTCAGGTTTTAGAGAAAGACATAGAACCCAGGTAGAGTTTGGTCTTGCTGTGGCAGATGCAGCATATGCAGTGGTTAAACACTTCACACCTAGTAAAGTCGGCTTCATAAACTTAGCTTACGATGTAACGCCGCACTGCGACTGTTTCACATATAGTGATATTCCCATGGTTCCAGACATAGGGGTTTTGACGTCAAAAGACCCTGTTGCAATAGATAAAGCCTCCATAGACCTCATAAGAGAGGCACCTGGAATACCTGGTTCTGCGGCCGAAGAATTGAAAATCATGGATGTTGGAGTGGATAAACTCGTCCAGATAAACCTTTGGGAGCCGTTGAATTTTGCCAGGAAAGATGGCGAACCTGTTCCTTATATAGTGTTAGAAGCTGCTTCAAAGCTTGGATTGGGTAGTCTCCAATACGAATTAATCAGCATATAGTTTAGAAAAAGTTTTTCATGATTGTTCACTTAGTATTTTATGAAATACGCTGTCAGCTTAACCTTCAGCTTCTAAAACCCCTACTCATTTTTTCTAAAAAGAAAAAAGATGTTGGCCGTTACTTTTCGGATACCCATTTTTTGCAGATGTTTACGCCTTCAACTGCGTCTCTTCCATATGCGTCTGCTCCTATTTGTCTAGCGTATTCTTCCGTCAGTGGTGCTCCGCCAACTATCACTTTGACTTTGCTTCTAACGCCTGCCTCTTCCAACGCCTTTATAACTTTAGCCATGTTGACCATTGTGGTGGTTAAAAGCGCCGACATGGCTACTATATCGGGATTATACTGTTTAACTGCTTCTACGAATTTTTCAGCTGGAACGTCTACGCCTAGGTCTATGACTTCGAATCCTGAAGCGGTTAAAAGCGTTACTACGACGTTTTTACCTATGTCGTGTAGGTCTCCTTCAACAGTACCTATGACTACCCTGCCAATATGCTTCATATCTCCAGCCTTCATATGAGGCTCTAAGACGGATAAGCCCTCCTTCATAGTCTCACCGGCCATTATAAGCTCAGCTAGAAAATACTCCCCAGCCTCATACTTCTGACCGACGATCTCCATACCCTTAGCCATACCCTCCATAATAGCCTCGTAAGGCGTTAAACCAACCTCCAAAGCCTCCCTAGCAGCATTCTTAACACCATCAATATCCAAATTCACAATAGCATCCCTAAGCCTAGCTAAAACCTCCCGCTTGCCCATAAAGGCACCCGGACAGAAATATTCGTATTCAACAAATATAAATCTACTCTTTTCAAGTCTTAAAATCGACCATAGAGAGGATAAGAACAAATCATGCTTGACTTTCAATGGGTTGAGATAAAGCTATGGGTCTTTATCTACATTTTTAGAGGCGGATATTCTAAATTTTTGACTAATATCCTAATAAAAAGACTTAAATATAGCTTCAGTTTTCGGGTACTCTGGAATATAGAGGCGCATAAATAGATGGTGGAGGAGTGGAAGCGGCTTCTCTCAGAATGTATAACTCATCCAAAACAGCTTCTCAGCAAATTTAAAATC
>CALKCG010000057.1 GCA_938082915.1 uncultured archaeon
TCTAGAGATATATCTATATCAAGCTCCTCAGCTATCGCCGGGAGATGAAGCACAGTATTGGTTGAACCTCCTAAAGCCATATCTACTATTATAGCGTTTTCAAATGCTTCTAAGGTCATTATTTTAGACGGTGTTAAACCCTTGCGAACCAATTTAACGATCTGCTCACCGGCTTTCCTAGCGAGTGAGATCCTGCTTGAATAGTATGCTGGAATAGTAGCAGTATATGGTAAAGCCATACCCAGTGCTTCAGATAAACACGCCATAGTATTTGCTGTAAACAGTCCATTGCAGGAACCGCATGTAGGGCACGCTATCTTCTCAAGTTCTCTAAGCTCTCCCTCAGTTAAACGCTTTCCTAATACTTCACCAACGGCCTCAACGACCGTAAGTATCCCCGTCTTCCTACCTCTCCATCTTCCAGAACCCATAGGTCCACCAGTTAAAACTATGCTCGGTATGTTGAGTCTAGCAGCAGCCAGCAGCATTCCAGGAGTTATTTTATCACAATTTGTTAAAAGCACGAGTCCATCTAATCTGTGAGCTTCAACCATAACTTCAATACTGTTGGCTATGAGTCCTCTAGAGGGGAGAGAGTATTTCATACCTGAATGGCCCATTGCCAATCCATCGCATACAGCTATAGTGTTGAATTCAAATGGCACTCCTCCCCCCCTCCAAACTCCTTCTTTAACAGCCTCCACTAAGCGTCTAAGATGCATATGACCTGGAACTATGTCAGTGTAACTGTTTGCAATGCCTATGAATGGCTTCTCTAAATCCTCTACATCTACTCCCAAAGCATGTAGCAGTCCTCTGTGATGAGCCCTATTCAAGCCAGTTTTAACTTCACAGCTTCTCAACGCGTTCAACTTAAAACCACACAGTAGTTCGATACACGGAAAAACCTATAAGCTTTAGCATATACTGATTTTCAATGCTGTTCTGATGCGTCTTCGAGTATCGGGTGGAGACATCGAAGACGTCTTCCCCTCTTTTGCCCCCTCCTTGTTTAAGGGTCTTTTTACAGCTATATTTGCGGTGCGATTCAGAATGGCAGTCTTCATCTTAAGTTTTCAGCAAGTTTAAGCTTGCGTTTGCATATCTATCCACTGTCCATTTGCATTCTGGATATTGAACGGATGTCCATCTGGGTCTGAAGACACTACATATTGGGCAGGTTTTAGAGCTGTTTATTTAATAAAGTTCTGCAGCTTCTTGAAATGCCATGAGTTTAATTTTCACTTCGATTCCTTAGTATACTTAGAGTTTCTCCACCCCTTTTCCCATAGTTCTTTAGAATTTCCATAGCAACTTCGATGGCTGAAATGTTGCATCGCAAATGCAATCCATATTTGGTGGGTTCACGATAAATCTCGTTTGAGAGCATGAACCGCTTTGACTGTTTGCATAAAGAGATATTAAGAAGCACTATTTCAAATTTAACACTCGACAATCGAAAATGTACCAGAACTTTCGATGCAAAAGCTTAAATATTGGAGGTGCACATTTATTAGGTTCTGTCCTTTAGGGGTGTTGCGATGGGGTGGTACTTTATCGTCGAACTATAGTGGCTTCCCCTCAAAAATACTTATCTTAGATACTACGTTAAGGGATGGAGAACAAACACCCGGCGTTTCCCTTACCCCTGAGGGAAAACTCAAAATAGCTATTAAACTCGACGAGCTTGGAGTAGACTTTATAGAAGCTGGCTTTGCCGCTGCATCTCAAGGAGAGTTTGAAGCAGTAAAACTCATATCTTCTCAAGGATTAAAAGCCAAAGTCTACAGTTTTAGTAGAGGCGTTAAATCGGATATAGATTCTGCTGCAGACGCTGGTGCTGACGGCGTAACTTTAACCTTGCCGACTTCAGACCTACATATAACTTACAAGCTTAAGAAGGATAGGGATTATATTTTAAAAAGTACTGAGGAATCCGTGGCATATGCTAAGAGTAGGGGATTAACCGTAGAATTTCTCGCAGAAGATGGAAGTAGAAGTGACGTAGATTTTCTCGAAAAAGTCTTCGCTAAAGCTGTAGAGTGTGGAGCAGATAGAGTATGTCTATGCGATACTGTAGGCGTGTTGACAGTTGAAAAAACGAGTGAAATCGTCCGTAGACTTTCAACGAATTTGAAAGTTCCATTAGCCATCCACTGCCACAATGACTTCGGACTGGCTGTTTCAAACTCTATAACTGCTCTTAAAAGTGGAGCCCAAGAAATCCACGTTACGGTTAATGGATTGGGGGAACGGGCAGGAAATGCGGCTTTAGAAGAACTGGTTGTGGCTTTAAACGTTTTATACGGTTGTAAACTCGATATCCGTATGGAGCTTATATATGAAACATCTAGACTTGTTTCAAGACTTACGGGTATATTTCTTCAGCCAAACAAGGCCATAGTAGGCGATAATGCATTCACCCATGAATCTGGAATACATACTCACGGCGTTTTATCGAATCCAGCGACGTATGAGCCTATTTCACCAGAGCTGGTAGGGGCGTCTAGACGTATAGTCGTGGGTAAGCATGCAGGTTCACATGGCGTTGAAGCAGTACTTAAGAGCATGGGTTTAACTGTGACGAAAGAACAGCTTTCAGAAATCCTCAGGAGGGTTAAAATCCTAGGTGATAAAGGGAAACAGGTCACAGATACCGATCTTCAAGCCATAGCTGAAGCCGTTCTAGGTCTACCTAGGGTCAGACCCATACGGTTGAAAGAACTTACGGTTGTAACTGGCAATAAGATTACACCAACTGCCTCCGTTAAGCTTGCTTTAAACGGTAAAATTATAACGGAGTCAGCTACGGGTGTAGGCCCAGTAGATGCTGCTATAAATGCTATCAGGAAGGCTGTTTCAGCGGTAGAGCCCATTCAACTTGAAGAGTATCACGTGAAAGCTATAACAGGGGGGACTGACGCCGTTGTTGAAGTCTTGGTAAAGCTTAGGAAGGGTGCTAGAATTGTTACAGCTATGGGTGCTAGAGGAGACATAGTTATGGCAAGCGTAGAAGCCGTTTTAAACGGTATGAACAGCCTCCTAGTAGATTATGAAAAAATTAGGGGGAAGTAGAAGTTGGAGATGAGTGGAAGTCAAGCGTTAATAGAATCTCTGAAAAAAGAGGGGGTTAAAGTAATCTTCGGAATACCTGGAGGAGCTATAATGCCAGTATACGACGTGCTATATGATGAGAAAGAGATAAGGCACATTCTAATGCGTCATGAACAGTGTGCTGCACACGCTGCCGATGGTTATGCAAGAGCTATACGTGGGCCTGGCGTCTGTATGGCTACTTCCGGACCTGGAGCTACGAACCTTGTTACCGGTATTGCCAATGCGTATATGGATTCAAGCCCAGTCATAGCCATAACCGGTCAAGTTGCTACGCACTTGATAGGTAGGGATGCCTTCCAAGAGATCGACATAATAGGTATAACCACTCCTATAACTAAGTACAACTACCAAGTTAGAAGAGTGGAAGATATACCTAGAATAGTTAGAGAGGCGTTCTACATAGCGTCAACGGGTAGACCTGGACCAGTACTGATAGACGTGCCCAGAGATTTACAGACTAGCGTAGCTGATGTAGACTTTGACGTTAAGATCAATATAAGAGGTTATAAGCCTAATATAGAGCCTCACCCCCTACAGATTAAGAAGGCCGT
>CALKCG010000058.1 GCA_938082915.1 uncultured archaeon
TTTAAAAACTGTAAGATGGCTTAGAGATATTGGATTTAAAGGAGACATCGTTGGGAGAATGACTGTCACAGAGCAGAGCGACATATACAGGGAAGTAACCCACCTAATAGGTTTAAACGTGTTTGACCACGTACACTGGCAGCTCAACGTAGTTTGGAGTCCCAGATGGAGGAGCTTTAGAGGATGGCTAGAGAAGAATTATAAACCAGGTTTAAACGCTCTAGTGAAGCTCTGGATTGAAAACCTCTCTGAAGGCAAAATACTTGGACTGGCACCTTTTCAAGGAATCTTGAAAAGGCTCATTTTAAACGGTCCAAACCCCCCGTGCGGTGCAGGTGTAGAAAGCTTCTCCATATTAACCGACGGTACTATACTGGCTTGCCCTATAGCTGTAGATGTCGCATGGTCTAAGCTGGGAGACGTTTACGATTCAACACCTGATGACTTGCCGGGTAGAATAGCTATAGGTGAACCTTGTACGAACTGCCGTATTTTTCAGGCATGTGGAGGTAGATGTCTATATGCGCATATTGAGAGGCTATGGGGGATTGATGGATTTGGAGACGTATGCGAAGCTACTAAGCATGTTGTTGGGAAAATCTTAGAGGTTAAACCGTTCATTGAAAAGCTTATATCCAATGGAGTGGTGGATAAAAATAAGCTTCTATACCCGGCTTTTAACAATACAATTGAAATAATTCCGTGAAACTTTAAAGAGGACTGCTACCACGTGTTTTCCTACGCCTAGTCCTTCCAAGTAGTATTAGGAGGCTTAAAATTAAGCCTAAAGCCCCTATCGCTAGGAAAACTGCAGCTATTATTGCAAGTTGCCGAACCCAGGCTGAAGCCATGAATAAGAGTATTGCTAAAGATATGCTCATGACGCTTAAGAGGAGGTAGGCTCCAGCTATTAAAAGGTAGATACCGTTATTTTCCCGTAATTGCATTCTAAACTTTAAATGGAACGCTACGCCTAGAATGAGAGCCGTAGTGAAAGCCAACGTTAAACTTACGCTGAAGTCTCTTAAGAATTCATTGGATTCGATAACAGCTCTACATCCTTTATACTTCTCATAGATAACCTTATACAGAAGCTTAGCATTGTTTCGACTCCAGTCGACGGCTCCGAAAGTGTTAAAATTTATCATACTATCGTAGTCGAAAGCCGTCCACCAGCAGACTCCAGCAACGTATGGTTTAGAGCTTATTCTAACCCAAGCTTCCTCGAAATATCGAGCCTGCCTTTCCTCTCCTACACCTCCATCAGACCATAAACCGAACTCCGTAACTAAGATTGCCGTTTCACGGTTTAACTGATGGAACATATCCAATGCGTACTCTAAGTCGTTCAACGAACCGTAGAAAACCCCGAAGTAGAGGTTGAAGCCTGGAATATCTAAACCTCCATCGATCCAAGACGTATCCCATGGATTCCACACGTGGGCTTGAGACTTAAGTCTATGATCATCTATGAGTTTTAACGCTTCAGATAGGTCTTTGAGAAACTTCACCCTATTGTCGTATCCACTACCCTCATTACCTAAACCCCAGAATACGATCGAAGGTCTATTGTAATCTCTTAAAACCATCTCTAGAAGCATCTGCTTAGCTATTCCCCTCTCAAGCTGAACCCTATAAGCCTCGTCGTCAAACCAGTAAACAGGTATCTCCTCCCAAATCATAAGCCCAAGTCTATCTGCGTATATATAGGTCAATGGATGATTGGGATAGTGTGCAGTCCTAATCCAGTTTGCCCCAGCATCTTTTATAAGCTTAAGGTCTCTGAGTATCTCTTCAGGCTTTAAAGTTCTACCGCTACCAGGATAATCTTCATGTCTAGCCAACCCTTTGAGGAAAATGGGCTCTCCGTTTAAAAGTATGCCTGTATTCGACTTCTCTATAAACCTTAACCCTGTTTGCGTTGAAAACCTATCAATCCCTACGTTCGATTCGAGTTCAGCCTCTATAATGTAGAGATTAGCGTTATCCGGGCTCCAAAGCCTAGGGTTTGATACGCTAAGGAGAAATTCAGTTAAATCGACGCTTCTAGGTTCTACGGTTAAAGCTTTAACACCCTCAGCCATATGACTACTTTCATCTCTTACAAGTCTGCTTGGACATGGATTTAAAACGTTATCTTCAGAAACCTCTGCTTCGAAAACTCTGACTTTCAACGTAGCATTAATAGGCTCATCTCCACTATTGTACACTGTGACCCGAACGTTAAAACCATAGGTCGGCCCCATTTTAAGCGGTGTCGCATCCACTCTAACTATGTGCACTATCGGTAGAAACTCAAGGTAAACCTCCCTATATATGCCTCCGTAATTCCACCAATCACATCTCCTATATGGGACTATAATGTTTGTAGTATCCCATGCCACATTGTGAACCCTAACCGTGATAAGGTTTACACCGCCATAGTTAAGCTTACCAGTCACATCAAAAACGAACGGTGTAAAACCGCCCTCATGATAGCCTAAATAGGCTTCATTAACCCACACGTCAGCCACATAATTGCAACCTTGAAATATCAATCTAACGCACATACCTTTAAACCCATCGGGAATGGAGAATTTCCTCCGATACCAAACTACACCTTGATAGCCTTCATGCCTACCCCCTCGAACGTTATTACTAGAGGGTATATGTTCATCTTCCCAGGAGGAATCGTTGAACCCTAGCATATGGAATCCGTAGGCTTCAAATCTACTTAAAACATCGGGAGCCCTCCGACGTAAGCTCCACAAGTAGTTAACTTCACCCTCATAATACGCTTTCCAAACGCCTCCAAGATCCAGGTACAGCCTAGACTCTTGAATTTCAAACGAGGGAAATGGCACACCATTTTGATAAAACACGGGCAAGCATCCAACGGAAGACACGACCAACGTGGGCTGGAGGTATTCAATGGAAAGCAATGAATATACTGTCTCAAGCACATTTAAACAGGGCGGATAAAAGCTTAGAATAAACGAAAGGATTACTGATGCGATCTTTAACCTAAGTCCTTTAGATGTACGCATCACATAACCCTTTTAGATGGATTAACCTTCAGATCGGCCATTGCGAGCAACTCATCATTGGATAGGAACGTTTTAGAATCCAGACCGCCGACTATAACACCATTACTTATTACATATACGCGGTCGGATACTTCAGCGATAAACTCCACGTCATGCGAAGCTATAACTGCGGCTTTATTGGATTGCTTAAACTCATCCACCACGCTTTTGATAACCTCTATCATTTTTAAGCTTACATTAGCAGTTGGCTCATCAAGCAGTAGGATGTCTGGGTTGTAGGCTATTATCGACGCCAATGTTACTATACGCTTCTCACCCATACTCAACCTATACGGCGGCCTATTCAACAAATGCGTTATATTGAATTCTTCAGCAACTTTTCTAACGATTCTATCGACCTCAGCAGTAGAACTGTATATTTGACGTAAGGCAAACGCCAATTCATCGTAAACAGTTGAATTGAAAATCTGATCGTCAGGGTTCTGAAAGACTAGACCTATCCTTTCACGGGCTTCCGGTAATTGATCTCTTAGAGGTTTATCATCTAAGAAGACTGCTCCCCTCTCAGGTTCAAGAAGCCCAGCCGCAATCATTAGAAGCGTAGTTTTACCGCTTCCAACAGGACCTACGAGGGCTACGACTTCACCCCTATCTACTGATAGGTTTGCCCCCTTCAAAACCTCAACTTCTCCAGGATACTTGAAGTAGATTCCCTCCAATTTTAACAACATTGCCACACCCCATCTAGAACCGTCAATAGGAGGAACGTTAAAGCAAGCGAAAACAATACTACATCTCTAACTCTTACTGGAGTGTAAACAGCTTTAGACTTCACCACTCCATTAAAGCCTCTAGCTTTTATCGATTTATCAAGCCTCCAAGCTCGTTCATATCCTCTCAACATGAGTTCTCCAGCAATCGTTGCCAGCGTACTCCAAACGCTTCCTATTCTACTCTTCCTCATCATACGCGCTTCCCTAGCTAAGAGCATGTTTAAAGTTTCCCTTAAAAATATGGGTATGCTTATGATCGATAGATTAAGCATAAAGGAAAGCTCCCGGGGAATACGTAACTCTTCAAACCCAGCGATTATCCCCCTCCAACCCATGATCATGATAAAAGCGGTAAACACCGCTACTGAAACAACAACCCTGGCGGTGAAGAATACCATTAAACGTATTCCTTCGAAGCTAACCTTTAAAATCATCGACTCCATGTGAAGTTCCACTAAAACCTCTCCAGCAGTTATAAACGGTAGAGGAGCTGAAACTATAGAAGCCCAGATTAAGGCGAATAGTATGGTTTTAATCCATGATCCTAGAGATTGACGGTTTAAAATAAACAGCAACACTATGCTTACAAGCAGTATAGCTATTAAAATTTTTAAGTCGTAGTTGAGAGCGGCTGTTCCAGTTAAAATTAAAGCTGAAAGCGTAGCCGTTGCTGGATTAAACGGTAAATCGCTTTGAGTATTGTTTAACAACCTAAACGCTTCTGAAAGATCCTCTAGAAATCTGAAAGCTAGACTTTTA